>JAPLTR010000495.1 GCA_026398065.1 Verrucomicrobiota bacterium
AATCGGCGGAGATCATCTCCGCGGCGATCCATTCGCGCGGCCACGCCCGCATCCTCGTCGCCACCGGTAATTCGCAGTTCGCCTTGGTCAAACACCTCGTCAACGCGCAACTCGACTGGAGCCGGGTCGATGCGTTTCATCTCGACGAATACGTCGGCATCGACGCGAACCATCCGGCGAGTTTCCGCCACTGGATCCGCACCCGCTTCGAGGAAAAGGTCCTTCCGCGCTCCATGCACTACCTGCGCGGCGACGCCCCCGATCCCGACGCCGAGGCGGCGCGCTATTCCGCCCTCCTCCTCGCCGGCCCTATCGACCTCGCGTTTGTCGGCATCGGCGAAAACGGCCACATCGCGTTCAACGATCCGCACGTCGCCGACTTCAACGACCCCCTCACCGTCAAGCGCGTCGAGCTCGACGTCGCCTGCCGCACGCAGCAAGTGCATGAAGGACATTTCCCCAACATCGCCGCGGTCCCGCGCGAGGCGCTTTCGGTCACGTGCTCGGGTCTTATGCGCGCGGCCCACTGGGTCTGCTCGGTGCCCGAGGCCCGCAAGGCGGAAGCCGTGCGAAAATCGCTGGAGGGCCCCATCACCCCGGCGTGCCCCGGATCGCTGGTGCGGGCACATCCCAGCGCCTTCCTCTATCTCGATCTCGAATCCTCCTCCAAGCTCACGCACCGGCTTCCCCGGAGCCACCCGTAAATCCAGCGTCGGCGCGCCCGCGGAGCGCACCCGGTAAAACGGCCTCGCGCCGCCCATCCGCCACCTTTCATCGTGAGGCGCGGCCTTCGCTCAGTGGCGTCCGCGCCTTCCCTCCCACTTCTTCATGACCGCCATTCACCTCACCCTCGCGGACGCCGTCGTGCTGGTCGGTTATCTGCTCGTGGTCCTTGCCATTGGTTTCATCGCCGCACGCCAGATCAAGAGCGCCGACCACTTTTTCCTGGGCGGGCGGAAGTTCAGCAAGTGGATCATGATCGGCCAGAGCTTCGGCACCGGCACGCACGCGGAGATGCCCGTCTCGCTCGCCGGCGCGGTCTATAATCTCGGCCTCTCCGGCATCTGGTTTCAGTGGAAGAATCTCTTCGTCACGCCGTTCTACTGGCTGCTGGCCCCGCTCTTCCGCCGGTTCCGCCGCACCACGATGTCGGAGGTGTTCGACGACCGCTACGGTCCGTGGATGGGCGCCATTTACACGGTGTTCGCGCTCCTCTTCTTCACCATCAACCTCGCGAGCATGCTGAAGGGCGCCGCCAAGGTCATCGACCAGGCGCTCGGCGGCGGTCTCCCCGTCGACCTCATCGTCGTCGGCATGACGTGCGTGTTCGTCCTCTATAGTTTCACCGGCGGACTGCTCGCCACCGCATGGACGGATTTCATCCAGGGCTTCCTCATCATCGCCCTCTCCTTCATGCTGATCCCGCTCGGCTGGCACTATGTCGGGGGGATGGACGGGATGAAGGCCACGCTCGGCGCGCAGAAATTTCTCCTCGCCGCACCCGAGGGCATCGGCGTGTGGACGATCGTCGTTCTCACGATCAACGGTCTCGTCGGCATCGTCGCGCAACCGCATCTCATCGCCTCCGTCGGGACTGGCCGGGACGAGAACGCCTGCCGCGTCGGGCAGTTCTACGGCAATCTCGTGAAACGCGTCTGCACCATCGGCTGGGCCGTCGTCGGCCTCATGACCGCCGCGATCATCGCCCGCGGGGTATTTGGCGACACGAGCCTGAAGGACCCCGAGGAGGCCTTCGGCTACGCCTGCCGCCACCTGCTCTTCCCCGGTGGGATCGGCCTGCTGATCGCCGCGCTGCTCGCAGCCAACATGGCCGGCTGCTCCGCGTTCATGATCGATTCCGGCGCGATGATCACCAACGGCATCTACCGCAAATACCTCAGCCCCGGCGCCAGCGACCAGCGCTGCCTGCTCGTCGGCCGCATCGGCGGCGTCCTCGTCGTCGCGTGCGCGGTGATCTACGCCGTCTTTCTTATCAAGCGTGTGCTCTATTCCTTCCTCCTCACCGAGACGATGGCGACCTTCGTCGGCATCGGCGTCCTCGGCGGCATCGTCTGGAAACGCGCCAACCGCTGGGGCGCGATCGCGAGCATCCTCGCTGCGATGCTCACCAATTTCTCCGGCTACGCTCTCACCGGCCGCCGCTTCGACCACTGGGACCCGACGATTTTCCTCTGCGCGCTCGGCGTCGGCGTGGTCGCCCTCGTCGTCGTCAGCCTGCTCACGCCGCCCGAGGATGCGCAGCGCACGGCCGGCTTCTTCCACCGTCTGCAAACGCCCTCCGATTCCGATGCCGACGATCTCAACGCCGGGGCCGCCCCCACCGAAGCCGCCCAGCGCAAGTACGCGGAAGCCGGCCGCCTCCTCGTGCTCGTCAACCTCCTCAGCCTGCGCCGCGCCGCCGCGGGCGTGCCGCTGCTGCGGGCGTATCGCACGGACCTGCGGGGCTTCGCCATCGGCACCGCCCTCATCGGTCTCCTGATCTTTGCGTTTGTGATTCTGATTCGCCTGTGACTGCTTCCACCCCTCTCCCCTCCGTACCTGCGAACATGGCCAAAAGCCCCAAACTGCACGACCTCGCTCGCGCCGCCAACGTCAGCCCCGCCACCGTCTCCCGCGTCGTTGCCAGCAATCCCTCCGTCGATCCCGAGATCCGCCGTCAGGTGCAGCGCGCCGCCAAGAAGCTCGGCATCGACCTCGAGGAAAAGCGCAAGGGCAAGTCCAAGGTCCTCGCCTTCCTCCTAGCGAACCGCGACGTCCTCCACAGTTTCCAGGCCCGCGTCCTCCTCGGCGCCGAGACCTACTGCACGCAGCACAACTGGGAGCTGATGTTCATGTCGTTTCGCTACGCGCCGGAGACCCCGCCCGAGGCGCTGCACCTGCCGCAGCTCCTCAGCAACCGCACCAACGCCCGCGCCGTCATCCTCGGCGGCAGCAATTTTCCGAACCTTTTCAAAGCCCTCGAAACCCGCGGCCTGCCCTACGCCGTCCTCGGCAACAACGTCATCGGCGACTGGCGCCCCGCCAACTGCGACATCGCCTACTCGGACGACATCGCCGGCGCCAATGACGCCACCGCCCACCTCATCTCGAAGGGCCACCGTTCCATCGCCTACATCGGCAACCTGCAGTTTCCCTGGTTCAAGCGCTGCTCCATCGGCTACGAGCAGGCCATGGCCGCCGCCGGCCTGACCCCGCGCACGATCGACATCCGCTCCGACGGCACCCAGCTCGGCTATCTCGCGACCAAGTCCATTTTCTCCAAACACCGCGATCTCACCGCCATCCTCGCCGGCTCCGATCAGGTCGCCGCGGGCGTCTACGACGCGCTGCGCGAGATGAACATCGAGGTGCCCGCGAAGATCAGCGTCGTGGGCTTCAACGACACCCAGGGCAGCTTCCTCTATCCGCCGCTCACCAGCGTCCGCGAGTTCCCCGAGGAGCTGGGCCGCCACATGGCCGAGTTCGCCCTCCAGCGTCTGCAAAACCCCGACCTCGCCGCCCAGGAGCTGACGATTCCCACCCAGCTCGTCCACCGCGCCTCCGTCGCGCCGCCGCCCGTCGCTGCCACCGTCTAGCTCCCGCCGGGACGGCCCTGCGCCCGATCCCGTTCCCTCCGCCTTTCCTCGCTTCGCCTCGCGCCCGAATCGGGAAACTTTCTCAGATTTGAGCCGCACTCAACCGCCACTCCGTCCGGTCCGACCATGTCCCCCGCCATGCCCGCCAGTCCCGACTCCGCCGCCACCCCGTCCCTCGACCGCCGCACGTTTCTCAAGGCCGCTTCGGCCCTCGGGCTCGGCCTCGCCGCCGGCTCCCCGCTCGGCCGCGCGGCGGAGTCCGTATCCACTTCCCGGCGACGCCGCTACGCCCTCGTCGGCACCGGTTCGCGGAGTCTGCTCTATCAGGACGCCATCGAGACCGATTTCCGCGACCACGCCGAACTCGTCGGGCTCTGCGACACCAACCCCGGCCGGCTCGAGCTCATCCGCGACCGCTCGCAGCGGCTGGGCGGCCGTCGGCCGCCGGGCTTCGCCGCCGCGGATTTCGAGCGGATGATCGCGACCACGAAGCCCGACTATGTGATCGTCACCACCGTCGACGGCACGCACGACGACTACATCGTCCGCGCCATGGAGGCCGGCTGCGACGCCATTTCGGAAAAACCGCTCACGACGACCCCGGAAAAATGCCAGCGCATCGTCGACGCCCGCGCCCGCACCGGCCGCACCTGCCGCGTGACCTTCAACCTCCGCTACTCGCCGCCGTGCACGCACGTGAAGGACCTCCTCATGAGCGGCGAGATCGGCGACGTGCTCTCCGTCGACCTGCACTGGATGCTCGATACCAGCCACGGCGCGGAGTACTTCCGCCGCTGGCACGCCCACAAGAAAAATTCCGGCGGCCTGATGATCCACAAGGCCTCCCATCACTTCGACCTCGTCAACTGGTGGCTCGGCGCGGTGCCCGAATCGGTCTTCGCCACCGGCAAGCGCGAGTTCTACACGCCGAAGATGGCCCGGCGCCTGGGGCTTTCCGGCGCCCACGAGCGCTGCCTCACCTGCCCGGAGAAAAGCCGCTGCAGTTTCTACCTCGATCTCGCGGGCGACCCCATGCTGAAGGAGTTCTACCTCGATCAGGAAAAGCACGACGGCTACTTCCGCGACCGCTGCATTTTCCGGCCCGAGGTCGACATCGAGGACACCATGAACGTCCTCGTGCGCTACAACACCGGCGCCACGCTCGCCTACTCCCTCAATGCCTTCAGCTCCTGGGAAGGCTACACGGTCGCCTTCAACGGCACGAAGGGCCGGCTCGAGCACAGCGTCGGCGCCCCCACCGCCGCCGGCCGGGCGCCCTACGGGACCACCCGCATCTCGATTCTGCCCCTGCGTGGGCCCGCCCGGGAGATCGTGCCGTGGACCGGCACCGGCGCCCACCAGGGCGGCGACAAGGTCATGCTCGAGGATCTCTTCCTCCCCTCGCCCGCGCCCGACAAGTACCTCCGCGCCGCCGATGAGCGCGCCGGGGCCGCCTCGGCCCTCGTCGGCATGGCCGCCAACCGCTGTTTCACCACCGGTCAGCCCGTGATCATCAAGGACCTCGTCCGCGGCCTCGGCCCTCCGGTCTACGCCCCGATGCCCGGCGGCGATGCGCCCGTGCCCATGCCCCCGCCCCTCAAGACATGAACGTCCGCCGCTCCACCGCGCTCGCCCTTCTCGCCGTCGCGCTGGCCGGCCCGCTCCCGCTCGTCGCCAGCACCCCCGCCCCGCGCACCATCGAGGGGTGGCTGCGCGAGCTCCCTTCAGGTCCCGAGTGGGAGGCCTGGCTCCGCACCCAGACCACCCTGCCGGACGTCGACGCGATGCCCGGCACCGCCTGGCTGCCCGATCCCCTGCGCCGCACCGACGGCGCCCCGGTGCGAACCGCCGCCGGGTGGTCCGCCCGCCGCGAGGAGCTGCTGAAGCTTTTCCAGCACTACGTGACGGGAACCATGCCGCCGGCCCCCGGCAATGTCCGCGTCGCCTCCCGTGAGGTGAAACGCGACGGCGGCGTCACGCAGGAGAAGCTCGTCCTCGAGTTCGGCCCCGGCCACCGCGCCCGCCTCCGCGTCGAGCTGCTCATCCCGGAGGGTCCGGGGCCCTTCCCGGTGTTTCTCTCCCAGGAGAACCACCGCGCGTGGGCCGTGGTCGCCGTGAGCCGCGGCTATTTGGGCTGTGTCTACGCG
>JAPLTR010000829.1 GCA_026398065.1 Verrucomicrobiota bacterium
GGCGCGGTTCCGCAGCCACCTCGCCGCGCAGCGGAAACTCCCGCCGCCCGCCCCGCCCCGCCGGGTCGTTTCGCTGCGCCCCGCCGGGCTGCGCCGCCTCCTCGCCCTCCCGCTCGACCAGACCCTCTCCGAAACCGACTACGAGGCGAAGCGCGACAAGTGGCTCGGGCGGCTCAACCGCGCCGTGCGCGCCGCCGCCGAGCGCGGCCGCTCCATCGTCTGGGTGTTCGAGGGCTGGGATGCCGCCGGCAAGGGCGGGGCGATCCGCCGCCTGACCAGCGCGCTCGACGCGCGGGATTTCCGCGTGATCCCCATCGCCAAGCCCACCGACGAGGAGAAGGTCCACCACTACCTCTGGCGCTTCTGGCGCCACGTCCCGCGGGCCGGGCGCGTCACGATCTACGACCGCTCGTGGTACGGCCGCGTCCTCGTCGAGCGCCTCGAGGGCTTCTGCCGCGAGGACGAGTGGCGCCGCGCCTTTTCGGAGCTGAACGACTTCGAGGCCCAGCTCACCGGGCACGGCATCATCGTATTGAAATTTTGGTTACATCTGTCGAAGGCGGAGCAGCTGCGCCGCTTCCGCCACCGCGAGGACACAGACTACAAGCAGCACAAGATCAACGCCGAGGACTGGCGCAACCGCCGCAAGTGGGCCGCCTATGAGACCGCCGTGGGCGACATGCTCGCGCTCACCGACCGCCCCGCCGCCCCGTGGCACCTGGTGCCCGCCGACAACAAGCGCTTCGCCCGCCTCGAGATCCTCAAGACCTCCTGCAAGCAGATCGACGCGGCGCTGGAGGCGTAGCGCCGGTCACTCCGCCGTCGTCGCCGCGGCAAACAGGTCGAGCGCCTCCCCGACGCACCCGCTATTTCGTTCTCCTGGCCGGAAGGTCCCGCCCGCCCTGATGCAGGACCAACCCGGTTACGCCGCCCGCCCCGTCCCGGGTGAAGCTGATCTGCGCGTCGACCACCTTGTAGAAGAACTCATCGCGCGCGGACGCGTAGACGGGGTTGGCCCCCTGCCCGGTCGCCTGCACCGACAACCGGCCGTCGCGCACGACAACCGAGAAGGCGAACTGCGGGCTCGCGGCATACTCCCCCGCATACTCCGCCAGCACCTCAGCTGGCAGGGCAATCTCCTTGGGGGCAGGCGGCAGTTCGCCACGCGGACCGCGTTGGTCGCGCCCGTTCTGGTGCAGCACCAGCGCCGCCACCTTGCCCTCGCCATCGCGCTCAAACGACACTTCCGCCGCCACCCCGCTCACGGCAAAGCGATCCGTCCCCACCTCCCGCAACGCGAGCCGGGGCTGGCCGGTCGCCTGCACAAAGAGCTGCCCCTTCGCCTCGGTGACATTGATCGCGAAGGCCGGCGTGAGCGGATAGCGTCCGGGATAATCCGCGGCATTTTTCACGATGACACGGACCGGACCTGCCGGCTTCGCGCCCAACAGCGCAAAGCCAAGATCCTCCGACCCTTTTTGGACATTGGCGAGAATCGCCACCCCCGTGCCCGTTTTGGGACTGAAGGCGACAAACGCATGACTCCCCGCGGTGGCGCCGTTGTGCCAGACCACCGAACGCTCGGCATCCTCCGTCAGCATCCATCCCAGGCCAATCGCTCCGCCCGAGTCCTCATTGGCACGCTGCCGCTGAAGCGTCGCGGCAAACGCTTCGCGCAGGGGCGCCTTCTCGCCGGCCAAACAGGCCGTGAGAAATATCGCCATGTCGCGCGCCGAGCTGCGCAATGCACCGGCCGGGGCGCAGGCGAGAAACGTCCAGTTCGGTACGCGCCGGTTGCCGACATGCCCCGGCGCGAGGTCGGTGGGCGGCGGCAGACCCGCCAGACCGAGGGTCGTGGCCTTCAGGCCCAGCGGCCCCAAAACGTGGTCGCGCAACGCGTCCGCATAGCTCCCGCCCCATGCGGCGCCCAGCGCCTCGCCCAGCACCGAAACTCCAAAATTTGAATACGCGACGCTCCTCCCCACCGTCGCTCCGGGCCCTTGCGCGCGTAAGGCCTCGACCAATGCCGCCCGGTCATACTTCGCATAAGGGTCGGCGCTGCCGTCGGGATTGGCCCCGATGTTGGACGGCATCCGCGGCAGGCCGGAGGCGTGCGTGGTGAGCGAGAGCAGCGTGATCGGGGCGAGCGCCGCCTGCGCGGGGTCGTTAGCCGGGAGCAGATATTTTGCCGCGGGATCCTGCCGGCTGACTTTTCCGGCCCGCTCGCTTTCGGCGAGCAGCAGGGCGGTGAACACCTTCGTCACCGACCCCAGCTCAAACTGCGTATCCGGTGTGATGGGACGCGGATCGTCGGCCGCGAACTTCCCGGCCTGATGAAAGGTCGTACCGTCGGCGTCGACCCAGGCCACGGCGACGCCACCGGGAGCGCCCTTGATCCACCCGTCTAGACGGGCCTGCAGATCGGCGGGCGGTTTGGCGCAGGCGAGGGGCAGCATGAGCAGAAAGGGGAGCGAACGAACGAGGGTTTTCATGAGGAGGAAAGAAGGTCGCGTTGAAGTTTTTCGAGTTCCGCCAGCCGTGGGTCCAACTGTTGCTGCACCGCCCGCCGGTTCAGCACCCACACGCCCCAGAAGAGCACTACACACAGAATGACATAGGAGGTCAGGGCAAAGAGGATAAACGGTTCCTTGAGCAGAAGAGCGGTGTTCGGATCGTTCCATGCGATCGTTCCCCCCACGACGATCATCGCGACCGCGAGCGGAGCCAGATACCAGCTCCGCAAGCGGAGCAGCAGCCGGCGCTGGTGGCGCAGCTCCGCGATGTCGGCTTCCAGCTTCGCGAGCAGGGGAGCCTCCGCCCCGAGACGCTGACGGCAGCCACGGACGAACTCACGGATAAAAAACCCGGTCACGCCCAGCACAAGAATGACTGCCACAGCCATGGGCCACCCCACTCGTTTCATGCGGAAGCCCGCATAGGCAAACACCGCCGCCACGAGGAGACCAGCGGCGGCCTCGCTGACGTTTCTCACCGCCAGCACCGTGGCCATTCGCCGGCTCTTGGCGGCGAACGTCTGACGCAGGATCGCCAGGTCGGCTTCCGGGCCCTGCGGCAGTTGCTGGCGTTTCCAGATCACCTCGAGATCATTCCAGTTCATCGGTCACTCCTTTCATGAGTTCGGCGAGTCGTTTGCGCGCCCGGGTCAGCGCCACGCCGACGTGGTTTTCCGTCAGTCCCGTCACCTCCGCCATCTCGCGGTACGCCAGCCCGTCGAGTGTCATCAAAATGAGCGCGCGGTCGAAGTCCGGCATCGTTTGAATCGCCGCGTATAGTTTTTCTAATAGATCCCGCTGCCCCGCGTCCTCGGCCGGCGACGCCGACTCCGCACTCACCCGGCCAAGGTCGGCTCCGGGCACCAGATCGCGCTCCCGGCGCATGCTTCCCCGGCGCCACGTCATCGCCGTGTTGAGGCACACGCGGTAGATCCAGGTCGAGTCCGCCGCCTGCCCGCGGAAGGCCGGGATCGAGCGCCAGAGCTGCAAGGCCATCTCCTGAAACAGATCCGCCTGGTCCGCCGGCTCCGCCGTGTAAGCCCGGGCGATCTTGTGCATGATGCCGCGATGCTCCTTCAGCCAGGAGCTGAAACGGGCGTCGATCGGTTCGTCGGTATTCATGCTTCTCCCCATTAGTCGCCATCCGCCCCGGTCCCTTACAGAAATTCCACCACGGGAGGAACCGCCCCCGTACGGGCACAAAAAAGCCGCCGCGGGATCCGCGGCGGCTCAAAGTCAAAAATTCGCGAATTACTTGGCGACGTGACCGGAGACGAGCTTGGTCATCTCGAACATCGAGACGGCCTTCTTGCCGCCGAAGATGACCTTCAGCTTGTCGTCGGCGTTGATCTGGGTCTTAACCTTCTTGTCCTGGAGACCGTTCTTCTTGATGTAGGCCCAGAGCTTCTTGGTGAGCTCCGTGCGGGGGAGCGGGGCGGCGCCGACAACGGCCGCGAGAGCGGCGTCTGGCGTGACCGGTTTCATGAATGCTGCGTTAGGTTTACGTGCTGCTTTTTTAGCCATAGTGGATTTGGGTTTAAGATGCTTTCCCTCGAAAGCAAGGCACTTCTAGAGGGAAAATCGGGCTTTTGCCTAGGAGAATCTTCAACTTTCGAGAGGGCGCGTCCTCTCAGGCGCGCTCGTCAACCTGCACAAACTGCCGGTACAGCGCCGCGTAATGCCCCCCGCGGGCCAGCAATTCCGTGTGGGTCCCGCGTTCGATCACGCGCCCCTGGTCGAGCACCAGCACGAGGTCCGCGTGGCGGATCGTCGAGAGCCGGTGCGCGACGACGAAACTCGTGCGGCCGCGCAACAGGGTCACGAGCGCCTTCTGCAGGCGCGCCTCGGTGAGCGCGTCGATCGAGCTCGTCGCCTCGTCGAGGATCACCAGCCGCGGGTCCGCGAGCAGCGCGCGGGTGAAGCACACCAGCTGGCGCTGGCCCACCGAAAGCCCGGCGCCGCGCTCGCCCACCTCGGTGTGCAGCCCCTTCGGCAGCGCATCCAGGATATCGATACAGTCGAGCTTCGCCGCCGCGGCCCGCACTTCGGCCTCCGTGGCCTCCGGCCGCGCGAGCCGGATGTTGTCGAGCACCGTGCCGCTGAAGAGGAAGTTCTGCTGCTGCACCATGCCCATCTGGCGGTGCAGCGAATGGCCCGTGATCGTGCGGACCTCGCGTCCGTCGATCAGCAGCTCGCCGCGGGTCGGCAGGTAGAATTTCGCCGCGAGGTTGATGATGGAGCTCTTGCCGCTGCCGGTGTGGCCCACCAGCGCGATCGTCTGGCCGGGCTCCGCCACAAAATCCACGTCGTGCAACACCAGCCGGTCGGGCTGGTAGCCAAAGGAGATCTTGCGAAATTCGACGCGGGCGCCCGTGCCCGGCACCGCGGGCAGCGGCACCGCGTCCGGCGCGTCCTCCCAGTCGGGCTTCGTGTCGATCAGGCGGAACACCCGCTCGGCTCCGGCCATTGCGACCAGCGCCTGGTTGTACTGGTTGCCGATGACGGCGATGGGCGAGAAAAAGAAATTGGAGAGGAAGAAAAACGTGATCAGCGCGTCCATCGTCATCGCACCCTCGAAGACCCGCCAGCCGCCGAAGAGCAGCAGGATCGCGACGAAGAACTGGCTATTGAGCTCGAGCAGCGGCGTGAGCTTCGCCGAGGTGCGCGCGAGCGCCATGTTGTAGCGGGAGTGGTCGGCGAGCAGGCCGCGGAAGAGCCCGGCGTTGGTCTCCTGCCGGACAAAGCCCTGCGTCACACGAATTCCATTCACCGACTCGGCGAGCGTGGCCGTCACGCGGCTGAAGCTTTCCTGCGAGGCGCGCGTGAGGTGGCTCAGGCGCAGGCGAAAATGCCGGTTCACGCTCCACAACACCGGGGCCATGCCCGCGACCACCAGGAACAGCACCCAGTCGCACTTCAGCATGACGATCGCGGTGAACACCATCTGTCCAAACTGGATCGCGCTCACAAACATCACATCCTGAATGCCGACGCGCAGCGACTCCATATCGCTCGTCACGCGGCTGATGATCCGCCCCAGTTTCACCCGGTGGAAAAAACTCATCGGCTGGCGCTGGGTCTTGGCGAAGATTTCCGCGCGGAGTCCGTTGACGACGGTCTCGCCGATCTCGAGCGCATAGCGCTGGCGCCAGTGAAACATCGCATCGGTGGTGAGCGCGAGCAGCGCGTAGCCGAGGACCGCCCATGGCAGCACGCCGGTGTCGTGGCGCGCGATGGGACCGGAGATGATCGTGGCCGAGGCCCAGATGAGCGCCGGCAGCTGCGCCGAGCGGATCACCGTGAGCACGAGCAGGATGTTCAGCTTGCGCCGCACCGGCTTCGCATACGTGAACATCCGCCGGATCAGGCCCCATTCGAGCGGCTTGAACTGCTCCTCGTCCTCGTCGTCTCCCTGGGGACGGCGGACGAGGCCGAAGTCACGGACCTTCGCGGGCAACTCGCTCATGCGGCGCCCTCCTTGAGCTTCAGTTGCTGGAGCTCGCGACCGTCGACGAGCTGGAGGTCCGCCACATGCAGGTAGGGGCCGTCCTGTTTCATCAGCTCCTCGTGCGTGCCGCGCTGCACAATGCGACCGTCCTCCATCACCAGGATGAAGTCGGCGCGGCGCAGCGTGCTCAGCCGGTGCGCGACGATGAAGGTCGTGCGGCCCGCGATCGCGCGGTCGAGCGCCTCGAAGATCTCGTGCTCCGTCTCGCTGTCGATCGCCGCCGTCGGATCGTCGAGCAGCAGGATCGCCGGCTCCAGCAGCACCGCGCGCGCGATGGCGAGGCGCTGGCGCTGGCCGCCGGAGAGCGTGTTGCCGCTCTCGCCGAGGACCGTCTCGTAGCCCTTCGGCAGCGCCATGATGAAGTCGTGCGCGGCGGCGATGCGCGCCGCCTTCTCGATCTGCGCCTGCGTCGCCTCGGGATGGCCAAAGGCGATGTTGGCCGCGACCGTGTTCGAAAACAGGAAGCTTTCCTGGAAGACGAGGCCGATGTTGCGCCGCAGGTCGTCGAGCTTGAGCTGCCGTGCGTCGATGCCGTCGAGCAGCACGCGGCCCGCGGTCGGATCGAAAAAGCGCGGGATCAGGCTCATGAGCACGCTCTTGCCGGCGCCTGTCGCGCCGAGGATCGCGACGCACTGGCCGGGCTTCACCGTGAGGTCGATGTCGCGCACCACCGCCTCCGCCCCGTCGTAGGCGAAGGTGACGTTTTCGAACTGAACTTCGCCGTTAAGCCTCGGACGTCGCTGCGCGTCCGGCGCGTCCTTCACCTCCACCGGCGCATCGAGGATCTCGAACACCCGCCGGGCCCCGATCAAGGACTGCTGCACACTGTTCA
>JAPLTR010000603.1 GCA_026398065.1 Verrucomicrobiota bacterium
GACCTCCTGCCCCCGGGACTCGCGAGCCGCCGCAAGCAGGGCTTCAGCCTGCCCTTCCCTGTCTGGATGAAACGCGAGCTGCGCCCGTTTCTCGACGAGACCTTCTCGGACGCCAGCCTCGCCTGCACCCCGCTGTTCGCGCGTCCGGCCGTACAGGGCCAGTGGCGCGACGTCCTCGCGCACGACGACACCCGCCGGTGGTCGCGGATCTGGAGCCTCGCCGTGATGGTCGCCTTCGCCAACCGCCGCGCACCTTCCGTCGTCCGTCCGGTCCATGCGACCGTGACGCTCACCCCGGCTCCGGCGGCCGCGTCCGCAAAGCCGCCTTCGTCGCGCCGCCGCACCGTCCGCTCGCGCACCCTGCTCCTCGCCCCGGAGATCTTCGCCTCCGAGGGCGGCATCCCCCGCATCCTCCAGGCCTACCTCAAGGCCCTCTGCGACCTCGCCGAGCCCGATGGCGCCACCCGGCTGCTTGCGCTCAACGACTCCATCGTCGCCTCCTCCGACGTCCGCCGCTGCGCCAACGACACGCTCGAGGACTGGTTCGTCTGCTCCCGGGACAAGACCCGTTTCGTGCGCGCCGCGCTACGGATGAGCCGCGGCTGCGACCGGCTCATCTGCGGCCATGTCGCCCAGCTCCCCGTCGCGTGGCTCGCGAAGAAACTTCATCCCCGCCTCCGCTACTATCTCGTCGCCCATGGCATCGAGGTCTGGCGCCCGTTCACGTTCGCCGAGCGCGTCGCCCTCCGTGGGGCGGAAAAGATTTTTTGCGTCAGCGACTACACGCGACGCGAATTGCTGAAATACTGCCCGCTCCCCGCGGACCGTGCCGTCGTCCTCCACAACGCCCTCGACCCGTGGTTCACCATCGCTCCCGGCAGGCCGCTCGCACAATGCCCGCCGGTCATCCTCACGGTCACGCGCCTCACCTACGCCGACCGCTACAAGGGCGTGCAGCACCTCGTCGAGGCGATGCCCGCCATCCGCGCGGCCGTCCCGGGCGCCACCCTCCGCATCGTCGGTCGCGGCGACGACCTGCCGCGGCTGCAGGCCCTCCGCCACCAGCTCGGCCTCGGCGCCGCTGTGGAATTCCTCGGCTACGTCGACGACAAACAGCTGGCCACCGAAATGCGTTCCTGCCGTCTCTTCGCGCTCCCCAGCAAGAAGGAGGGCTTCGGTCTCGTCTTCCTCGAGGCCATGGCCCACGGCCGGCCCTGTCTCGGCGCGCACGCCGGCGGCGTGCCCGAGGTCATCACGCCCGAGACCGGCGTTATGGTGGAGTATGGCGATCTGCCCGCACTCGCCGCCGCCGCCGCCGCCGCCCTGACGCGCGACTGGAACGAGGAGGCCATCCTCGGCCGCGCCCGGCACTTTTCCTATTCGCAGTTCCGCGCCCACCTCGCCTCACTCCTCCCGCCATGAGCGCCTCCGCCGACCGTCTCCCTTTCCCGGACCAGCCTGAGCTGGTGCTCGAAGCCGGCCGCGCCGACTCCCACTACTGGCGCGACCTCTGGCGCTACCGCGAGCTCTTCGTCTTCCTCACCTGGCGCGACCTCCTCGTCCGCTACAAGCAGACCGCCGTCGGCATCGCCTGGGCCGTCCTCCAGCCGGCGATGACGACCGTCGTCTTCTACGTCTTCGGCGAAGTGCTCAACCTGCCCCACGGCACCGCGCCCCGCGCCGTGGTGATCTTCGCCGCCCAGCTGCCGTGGTCGTTTTTCTCCGCGTCGCTCTCCGCGTCGAGCAACAGCCTCGTCGGCAGCGCCCACCTCATCTCCAAGGTCTACTTCCCCCGCCTCATCGTCCCCGTCAGCGCCGTGGCCGTCAGCTTCGTGGATTTCCTCATTTCCTCCGTGCTGCTCGCCGTCCTCATGCTCGTGTATCAGGTTGTCCCTGACATTCGGATCCTCGCCCTGCCGCTGTTCGTGCTGATCGCCTTCGCCGCCGCCCTCGGCGCCGGCCTCTGGCTTACGGCCCTCAACGTCAAGTACCGCGACTTCCGCTTCGTCCTGCCGTTTGTGATCCAATTTGGACTGTACGTGTCCCCCATCGCCTTCACCAGCGACATGGTCCCGGAGAAATGGCGCACCCTCTACTCGCTCAACCCGATGGTCGGCGTGATCGACGGCTTCCGCTGGGCCCTCCTCGGCGGCCAGGCCTCGCTCAACTGGTCTTCGCTCGCCGTTTCGGTTGGCCTCGTCGCCCTCCTGCTCTGGTCCGGGGTCTGGTACTTCCGCAAGACCGAGCGCACCTTCGCCGACGTCATCTGACGCGCCGTTCCCGCATGCCCGAAAAACCCGTCCTCACCGTCACCGGCCTCGGCAAGCGCTACACCCTGCGCCATCAGGCCGCGCGCGGTGCCCTCAGCGAACGCCTCACCGCTGCGCTGCGCGCGCCGCTCCGGTGGTTCCAAAGGAAATCCTCCGGCACCTCCGCCGGCGCCACCGCGGAGGATTTCTGGGCCCTGCGGGACGTCGGTTTCTCGATTCAGCGCGGCGAGGTCGTCGGCATCATCGGCCGCAATGGCGCGGGCAAGTCCACGCTCCTGAAAATTCTCTCCCGCATCACCGAACCCACCATCGGCCGCATCACCATCCGCGGCCGCGTCGCGTCGCTCCTCGAGGTCGGCACCGGCTTCCACCCGGAGCTCTCCGGCCGCGAAAACATTTTTCTCAACGGCGCGATCCTCGGCATGTCGCGCGCGGAGATCTACCGGAAGTTCGACGAGATCGTCGCCTTCGCCGAGGTCGAGCGCTTCCTCGACACCCCGGTGAAGCACTACTCGAGCGGCATGTACGTGCGCCTCGCCTTCGCCGTCGCCGCGCATCTCGACCCGGAGATTCTCATCGTCGACGAGGTGCTCGCCGTCGGCGACCTCGAGTTTCAAAAGAAGTGCCTCGGCAAGATGGAACAGGTCGCCAGCGGCGGCCGCACCGTCTTCTTTGTCAGCCACAACATGGCCGCCGTGCAGCGCCTCTGCACGCGTTGCGTCTATCTGAAACAGGGCTCCGTCGTCGCCGACGGCCCCGTACCCCGGGTCATCGACACCTATCTCCGCGAGGCCTCCGCCGCGGCCGGTGGGCGCCGCTGGGCCTACGCCCGCAAATCTCCCGCCATCGAGATCGAGGAGGTCGAACTGCTCGTCGGCACCGAGCCGCGCGTCGCCGTTTCCTGCGGCTCCACGGTCACGTTTCGCGCCCGCTACCGCTGCTCCGCCCCCGCGCAGTTTTCGGCGGGCTTTGAGGTGAGCTTCATCGTCTTCGGCCAGGGCCAGAAGCTCGTCAACTTCTGGAGCAACGCCGGCCTGGGCCGCACGTTTCCCGCCGCGGCCCACGGCACCTTCACTTGCACCGTCCCCGACTGGCCGTTCCGCTCCATGCCGATGAGCGTGCAGTTCCACCTCAACTACCGCCTCGAAAACCTCGTCGATCTGCCCGAGGCCCTCACCTTCGACTCGGTCGATAGTGACCGCTTCGGCACCGGCATCGTGCCGCATGGCTCGGAGGGCATCGTGTTGCTGCCCCACCGCTGGAGTTCGACCTGATCCCATGAACTCGCCCGGTCCCACCGCCCCCCCGCCGACGATTTCATGGCGTCATCGTTTGCTCACCCGCTACGATCGCACGGGCGAACACCCGGGCCGGCTTCGCGTCATCGGCGGTTTTAAACGCCTGCTCGCGGTCAAGACCCTCCACGTCGAGGTCGTCCCCGGGGTGTTCATGGAACTCGACGAGGGCGGCTACGGGCAGCGCGAGCCCCTCACCAAGGGCGGCTATGCGCTCGCGTCATTGAAACTCTTCGACCGGCTCGCCGCCGCCGCCGCACCCAACGGTCTCGCCATCCACGTTTCCGTGCGGCCGGTCGCCGACGTCCTTCCGCTCGTACCCCCGACCGCGTTCGACCTGGTCCAGATCGACGTCGAGGGCTACGAGGCCCGCGTCCTCGCGTCCCTTTTCTCCGCCTTCGCCTACGGCCTCCCGGAGACGCTCCCGGTCTGGCCCGAACGCCAGGGCTGCCGTCTGCGCACCGTCACCGGCGAACCCTTCGCCCCCGGCTCGCCCCTGCCCGAGGACAATCTCTGGGCCGAGCTTCGCACCTGACCGCCCGCGCCTTCCCCTCCATGAGTCTCCTCCGTCGCACGCTCACCGGCATGCTCGGCGCCCGCGCCACCGACACCCTCGCCGCCCTGCGTCTCCAACTCCGCAGCGAGCGAAGTCTCCACCGCCTCCATCGTCAGGGCTGCGCAAAGGCCCGCACCCTCCTCGGCTCGGCCCCCCTCCGCCTCCACCTCGGCTGCGGCAACGTCTACAAGCCGGGCTGGGTCAACATCGACGCCTATAGCATTCCGCCCTGCACGCCCGACCTTACGCTCGACCTGCGCCAGCCGATGCCCTTCCCCGACGGCACCTGCGCCGAGGTTTACTCGGAAC
This sequence comes from Verrucomicrobiota bacterium, assembly GCA_026398065.1. GTDB lineage: Bacteria > Verrucomicrobiota > Verrucomicrobiia > Opitutales > Opitutaceae > GAS368. Next base: position 4,431 of record JAPLTR010000603.1, read on the forward strand.
ACTTCTTCGAACACGTCCCCTATCCCGAGGGCGCCGAGGCCAATCTCCGCGAATCCCTCCGCGTCCTCTCCCCCGGCGGCCGGCTCAGCATCGGCGTCCCCGACCCCATCCCCGTGCTCACCGCCTTCCTCGCCGGCACGCCTTCGCCCTACTTCGACTATTTCTTCAACCACTTCAGCGTCCGCCGCCACCTGGGCACCCGCATGGAGGCGGTGAACTGGCTCTTCCGCCAGGGCGGCGAGCACCAGTTCATCTATGACTATCCCAGTCTCGAGAAAATGCTCCTCGCCGCCGGCTTCGAGCGTGTCGCCCGCCGCGAATTCGACCCCGCGCGCGACTCGGAACCGCGCCGCCACGAGACGATCTACGTCGACGCCTACAAGCCCCGTTAGCCCGCGCCTCCGCCGCCCTTGCCTCCTGCCGATCGCATCACCCTGCTCATCCCGTGCTACAACGCGGCCGGGTACCTGCCGCGCCTCATGGAGTCCGTCCGCGCCCTCACGCGCCCGTTCGACGCCATCCTGTGCTACGACGATGGCAGCAAGGATGACACCGTCGCCGTCGCGCGCGGCCTCGGCCTCGAGATCATCACCGGCCAGCCCAACGCCGGCGTCGCCAAGGCCCGCAACCGCCTCGCCGCCGCCGCGAAGACCGAGTGGATTCACTTTCACGACGCCGACGACCTCATTTTGCCCGACTACCTCGCGCGCCTCGCCCCCGCCTGCGATGACCGCCACGATGTCGTGAGCTGCGATGCCGACTGGGTCGACGAGGCCACCCGCGGGCTGATCATCGCCTGGCGCTACGATCCCGCGGAACTCGCCCGCGCACCGATGCGCCACCTGCTCACGCACGCGATGGGACTCAACAGCAGCATCATCCGCCGTCCCTTCTGGGAGTCCGTCGGCGGCTGCGACGAATCGCTCGCCATGTGGGAGGATGCCGACGTGCACATCCGGCTCGCCCGCGGTGGTGCACGCTTCTTCCACGTCCCCGAGGTCCTCACGAATTCCCTCCGCCACGGCGACAGCTTCAGCCACGACTACCGGAAGAGCTGGACCTGCCGCGTCACCGCCCTCGAACGCTACGCCAACGCCCCCGGCTCCGAGGACGTCGCGCGAGAAATCGCCTCCGAAGCCGAGCGCGCCGCGTCAGAACTGGCCGCCCTCGATGTCCGCCCCACCGCCGAGCGCGCCATCGCGCCCCCCTCCCGGCCCGCCTCTTCGAGCACCTCCGCCGCCTCGCCTCGTCGCTCCGCATCGCGCGGTACCGCGCCACCGGCGTGCAGTTCGGCCCCCGCTGCGTCGTCGAGTCCGGCACCGATCTCGCCCTCGGCTTTGCCTTCCCTCGCCGCGGCCGGCTCGCCATCGCCTACGAGACCGTCGTGTCGCGGGGCGTCATCATTCACCCGCATGGCGGCTCGGTCATGATCGGCCACAATGTCTTCGTCGGCCCCTATGCCGTCATCTACGGGCACGGCGGCGTCGAGATTGGCGACGACACCCTCATCTCGATGCACTGCCGCATCCTGTCGTCCAACCACGCGCTCCCTCCTCCGTCCGTCGCCATCCGCACGCAGCCCGACACCCGCCTGCCGACGAAAATCGGCCGCGACGTTTGGCTCGGCGCCGGCGTCACCGTCCTCGGCGGCGTCACCATCGGCGACTGCTGCATCGTCGGCGCCGGCGCCGTTGTGACCGCCGACTTGCCCCCCAACTCCATCGCGGTCGGCGTGCCCGCCAAGGTCATCCGCCAGCGCACCTAGTCCCGCCCCGACTTCATGCCCCGCTCCTCCGGCCGCATCCCGGAACTCGATGGTCTGCGAGGCCTCGCGATCGCCCTGATTCTCTGGCACCACCTCGCCTCGCCGGCGCTCCCCGCCCTCCGCGAGTCCTGGCTCGGCGGCCTGCGCATCGCCTTCGGTCTCTCCTGGCTTGGCGTCAACCTCTTCTTCGTGCTCTCGGGTTTTCTCATCGGCGGCATCCTCCTCGACCACCGCGATTCGCCCCGTCTCGCCCGCGCGTTCTACCTCCGCCGCGGGCTCCGCATCCTGCCGTTGTTTTTCGTCACCCTCCTCGTCGCCATGGCCGCCGTCGCCCTGCACGCCCCGGGCTCGTGGCAAAGCTTTCCCGCCTGGGTCTACGGTCTCTTCCTGACCAACTTCGCCCTCGCGTGGGCGCAACAGTGGGACTGGCTCCCGTTTTCCGTGCTCTGGTCGCTCACCGTGGAGGAGCAGTTCTATCTCGTCGCCCCCTGGGTCGTGCGCGCCGTGTCCCCCGCCCGCCTCCCCTGGCTCGCCGCCGGTGCCGTTCTGCTCGCGTGGATCCTGCGCGCGGGTCACCTGCTGTTCTGGCCCGCCGGACATTTCGGCGCCACCGTGCTCACTCCGTTCTGTATGGACGGCCTCGCCCTCGGCGTCCTGCTCGCCTGGGCCCGGCGCGCCCCCGACGCCAAGCCCTTCTGGTCCCGGCTGTCCGCCCACTGGCCGGCCACGCTCGCCTGCGTCGCGGCCGTCCTCACCGCCCTCACCCTCCTGCACCCGCTGACTCCCCGCCAGCTCGCGCTCTTCGGTACCGGCCTCATCAACCTCTGCTGCGCCCTGGCGGTCGCCCTCGCCCTCGGCGTCAAAGTCCCGCTGCTCGCCGTGCGCCCCCTCACCCACCTTGGCCGCCACTCCTACTTCGTGTACCTCTGGCACCCGCTGATCGGCGTCGGCCTCATCCGCTGGCTCGGCGGTGAACGCTACGCGATTCATACCCTCGCCGGTTTCGGCCTCGTCTTCCTCGCCTCCGCCGCGACCTGGGCCGCCGCCGCGTTGTCGTGGAAATGGTTCGAAGGCCCCCTCGTCGCCGCCGGCCAGCGCCACGCCTACTGAACCCATGGCGACCGCCCCGTCCTTCTCGTTTCCCGGCCGCAAGCTCACCGGTCTGCTCCTCGCCCTCCCGGCGGTCGTCTTTCTGCTCGTGATCGCGCTCAATGCCACCGACCTCCCGCGCGACGACGACCTCTTTTCGATCCTCCCGTTCCTCAACCGCTGGACCGACGCCACGTCGTGGGGCGTGCGCCTCGATCTGCTTTTCGAGCAATACTTCAGCCACCGCATCGTCCTCACCCGCCTCGCCGCCGCCGTCGCGCTCTTTTTCGGCGGCTACTGCAATTTCACCTGGCTCCAAATCGCCGGCTGGGTCGCCTGGCTCGGCGTCGCGGCCCACCTCCTCCGCGCCTCGCCGCGCGTCCGCCTCGTCCCGCTCCTCGGCTTGCCCGTGATGCTCCTCCTGATGCAGCCGCAGGGTGCGACCAATTTCCTCATCGCCATGCAGGCCGTGCAAAACCTCGGCGTGATCTGGCTCTCCTTCGCTGCGCTCGCCCTCGTCCTCTCGCCCGGCCTCCCGTCCTTCATTCTTTCCCTCGTCCTCGCCCTCCTCGCCCCCCTCGCCTCGGTCAACGGCCTGCTCGTCTTCCCTGTCGCCGCCGCCGGCCTCGCCCTCCTTGGCCAACGCACCCGCGCCCTTGTCTTTCTCGGCGTCGGCGCCGTCGCCTGGGCCCTGTTCTTCCGCGGCTACTCCAATCCCCAGTCGCCCTTCCACCTCGTCGAGTTTTTCCACAACGCCGCCATCATGGTCGGGGCCACTGTGATGTTCGGCACCGTCGGCTTCCCTTTCGCCACGGGCGCCGGCGGCGCGATTCTCGCCCTTTCGTTGGTTGTCGTGCTCACCGCCGGCTGGCGCCGCCAGCCATCCGCCCTCGTCCTCTTTCTGGCCTTCATCGGTCTCAGTGTCGCGATGGCCGCCCGCGGTCGCATCGGCTGGGGCCCCACCTACATGGAGCAGGACCGCTACCGCGCCTACGGCCTGCTCGCGATGGCCCTGCTCTATCTCGTCTTCCTCGAACGCATCCCGTCCCCCCGCGAGCGCCTTGCCGCGTTTGCCGCCATCGCCGCCGCCGCCGTTTTCTGCTTCCTCTCGTACGCGAGCTACCTCCCCGGCGTCACCACCCACCGCCGTTGGACGGACGCCATGGCCATCAACGGCCAGCTCGGCCGCGATTTCTTCAAGACCACGCCCGACCAGTGGCCGACCTCCCTCACCGAATGGAAACTCGCCGCCGGTCGCGGCCTCGTCCGCCCACCGGCCCCACTGACGCCTTCCGACCTCGCCACGATCCACGCTCTGGATACGGTCTCTTCCCCCTCCGCTCCCGCCCTGACCTTCGGCTCCGAACTCAGCGTCGCCCTCTGTGGCTACGCCCTCGCCCCGGCCCTCGGCACGCCGTGCCCGCCGCCGGAGTTCGTCGTCCTCGTCCAGTCCGGCCGCCCCCTCGCGCTCCCCGTCAATGTCTGGCGCGCCACCTTCAAGGAGATTCCCCGCCGCCGCTCCTTCTCCAGCGACCGCTTCGAGGCCATCCTCCCCGAGCCGCTCCTCGTCTCCGGTTCGCACCCGCTCTACGGCCTCGCCCGCGACGCCTCCGGCAAACTCACGGTCCTCTGGCAGGCCCGCGTGTCGTTCCCCTGACCAGACCATGCGTCTCTCCGTCATCGTCCCCACGCACAACCCGCACCCCGGCCGCCTCCGCCGCACGCTGCTCGGTCTGCGCGCCCAGACGCTCCCGACCGCCGGGTGGGAAACGATTCTCGTCAACAACGCCTCGACCGCCTTTCCGCCCGAGCCGTTCTTCGCCGACTGCGCCCCTCCCAATTTCCGCGTCGTACCCGAGCCCGCACTCGGCCTCACCGCCGCGCGCCAGTGCGGCTTCCTCGCCGCCCGCGGCGAGTTCGCCGTGCTCGTCGATGACGACAACGTCCTCGCCCCCGACTACCTCGCCCAAACCCTCGCGCTCTTCGCCACCCATCCGCGCGTCGGCGCCCTCGGTGGAAAATCCCTGCCCGAGTTCGAGTCGCCGCCCGCCGCATGGACCCACGAGTTCCACGGCCTCCTCGCGCTCCGCGACCTCGGCGACCAGCCGCTCCTCTCGCATGGCCTCCGTCCCGCCGGAGCCCCCCGCAACGAGTATCCGATGTTCGCCCCGCTCGGCGCCGGCATGGCCCTCCGCCGCGCCGCCTGGACCGCTTGGTTCGACTCCCGCCGCACCGGCGGCTCCACGCTCAGCGACCGCCGCGGCACCGAGCTCACCTCCTCCGGCGACAACGACATTGTCCTCGCCCTCATGCGTACCGGCTGGGAGGTCGGCTATTTCCCCGCCCTCTCGCTCACTCACCTGATCCCCGCCTCACGCCTCGACGCCGACTACCTCGCCCGCCTCAACCGCGGTATCCAAAAATCCTGGCAACAGGTCCTCGCCCTCCACGACGCCAGCCCCTGGCCGCCCCTCTCGCCCACCGGCGCCGCGCTGCGTCGCGCCCGCGCGTGGTTCACCCATCGCGCGTGGTCCTCCCCCGTCGCCCGCATCCGCTGGCAGGGCGCCTGCGGCCATTTCGACGGCCGCGTCCCCTCACGCTAGTCGTGTTTTTCCTCCCTCAAAAACTCGAAACCACCCTGCGCGGAGCCTCGGTCTCACCCGCGCTCCTGCCGTGGCTGCCGTTCACCTCGCGCACCTACGGCCCTCCTCGCCGCCGCGCAACCACCCGCGACTATTTCGCGCGGCACGCCGGAAAATTCACCGAAGTCTACCCCGCCACCCCTGCGCCCACGCCGCACCCGGTCCTCCTCAACCACGTCGATCCCGTCTTCTTCAAGCTCCTCCTCTCCACGCTCCCGCCCGCCTTCGCGTTCTCCCTGCCGCGCGCCCGCCTGCTCGGCTCCGCGGGCTGGATCGTCGGCGAGCGCGACACGTTCCTCGTCGAATCGTCCTTCTGGCGTGAACCGGATTTTCCGGAACCCTTTCGTACCCACTTCATCCTTCGCCGCAAACGCGCCCCCCTCTCCGCAAACTTCCCGGCCGCTGCCTCTCCCTCGCCAGCGACTTCGCCATCGGCGACTTCGGCCACTTTCTGCACGACAGCCTGCCGCGCCTGCACCTCGTCGAAAAGGCCGGTCACCGCCTCAGGGACTTCGACTGGCTCTACCTCCCGCGCCTCGACTCCCCCTCCACTCGCGAACTCGTCACCGCCCTCGGTTTCCCTCGCGACCGTATCGTGCAGCACGACCCGCGCTACGATCTCGAAACCGACGAACTGGTCGCCACCACCTATCCCGGCACTCCCGGCAACCTCCCCGCCTACACGCCGGATTTTCTCCGCGAACGCTTCGCTCCGCCGAGTGTGGGCGCCCGCCGCAAAATCTTTCTCAGTCGCGAAGGCGCCCGCCGCGATCTCGCCAACCGTCCCGAAATCGAGCGACTGCTCCTCGCCCGTGGTTTCGAGATCTGCCGCCCCCAGACGGACCACGCCGTCCGCGCCTGCGCCGCGGCCGACGTCATCGTCTCCCAGGAGGGCGCCAACCTCATGAACACCCTCTTCGCTCCACCCGGCACCCGGGTGCTGCTGCTGCTCCCCGACACGGGCAACAACCTGCCCTACGCCCTCACCCTCGCCGCCACCGCCGGTCACAGACTGTTCATCCAGTCCTGCCCGCTCGTCGATCGCACCCCGGGCCACGAAAACTCCAGCCCGGTGCGGCCCGATCTCACGGTGTTCGCCTCCGGCCTCGATCAGCTCCTTGCCGCCCGCTGAGCCATGCCGCCTCTCGTCTCGATCGTCATCCCGGCCTACAACACCGGACCCTATCTTGAGCCGACGATCCGCTCGGCGCTCGACCAGACCTGGCCGCACACCGAGGTCATCGTCGTCGACGACGGCTCGACCGACGGCAGCCTCGCCGTCGCGCGCCGCTTCGCGGGCCCGCGCCTGCGCGTGATCACCCAGCATAACCGCGGCTCCTGCGCCGCCCGCAACGCCGGCGCCCAGGCCGCCCGCGGCGACTACCTGCAGTTTCTCGACCACGACGACCTCCTCGCCCCGGACAAGCTGGCCAACCAGCTCGCGCTCTGGAACCCCGCCACCGGCCCCCGCACCCTCTTTATGGGCGAGATTATCCGCTTCTTCGACACGCCGGAGGGCGGGCGCCGCGAGATTCCGCCCGGCCCATTCTACCACCCTGCGTTCCTCTCCACGTATCCAGAATTCAATAACATCGCCGCCCGCGACTGGCTCCTGCGCTGGTGGACGCAGCGCCTCGAGGTCACGCCGCTCGCCTGGCTCATCCCCCGCGGCCTCCTCGCCGCCGCCGGCCCGTGGGAGGAGCGTTTCCTCTCCCGCCTCGACGACTTCGAGTTCCTCACCCGCCTCCTGCTGGCCGCCGACGACATCGTGCTCACGCCCGGCAGTCGTTCGTATTTCCGGACCATGGTCGCCGGCTCGATGAGCAGTTCCGCGCAGAACCAGTCCGCCCGCGCCTTCCAGGGCCAGCTCTTCGCCCTCAACCTCTGCTGCGACCACCTCCTCGCCGCCGAGGATACGGCGCGCACACACGCCGCCTGCGCCAGCCTGCTCATGCACTACGCTTACGAAGCGTATCCCGAGCATCCCGTGGAGACTGACACCGCGGAAATCCGCGCTCGCTCCCTCCGCGCCCCCCTGCCTCCGTGTCCCGGCGGCCGTTTTGTCCGCGCACTCTCGCCGCTGCTCGGCTGGCGTCGCGCCAAATGGCTCCAACACCGCGCCCGCCTATGGGGTTACTCCAAACACTAGCCAAAACCCTTCGCGGCCCCGCCCCGGCGCCCGCGCCCTACACCGGCCCCGCCCGGGTCCTGCTCGCGTGCCCCGACCACGCCGCGCCCGCCGGCGGCGTCCGCCAGATCTACCGGCTCGCCGCCACGCTCCGCGCCGACCTCGGCCTCGACGCCTACGTCTATCACCGGCGTACCGGCTTCACGCTCGACTGGTTCCAGACCACCGCCCAGGTCGCCTACGCCGACGCCACCGCGCCCGGCCCCCGCGATCTCCTCGTCCTCCCCGAAGTCTGGGGCAACGCGATGCAGGAACACCCCGGCGTCCGCAAAATCATCTTCAACCAGAACGCCTATTACACGTTCATGAACGGCTACGAGACCGTGCCGTCGTCGGCTCCGCTCTCTCCTGCCGACCACGGCGTGATCGGCCTCCTCACGGTCTCCGACGACAGCGCCGAACTCCTCACTGAAACTTTCCCGAGGCTCCCCGTCGCGCGCGTCCGCTACGAGGTCGACGCCGAGCTCTTCGCCTACACCGCCGAAAAGCGCCCGCAGGTCGCCTTCATGCCCCGCAAACACCCGGACGAGGCCCGGCAGTTGCTCAACACCCTCGCCCTCCGCGGCGCGCTCGCCGGCTTCGAGGTCGTCGCCATCGACGGCGTCTCCGAGCGCGAGGCCGCCCGCCTGCTCCGCGAGTCGCTCGTGTTTCTCAGCTTTGGCTACCCCGAGGGCTTTTCCCTCCCGCCGGCCGAGGCGATGGCCACCGGCTGCCTCACGCTCGGCTACCACGGCATGGGCGCCCGCGAGTTTCTCCTCCCCGAATACAGCTGGCCCATCGAGGTCGGCCACACGCTCGACTACGTCCGTGCCGTCGAATCCGTCCTCACGCAGTGGCGGCGCGATCCCGCGCCGCTCCGCGCCCGCGCCGCCGCCGCCTCGCGCTTCATCCACGGGCGCTACTCACGCTCCGCCTACGTCGCCTCCGTCCGCGACGCCTGGTCCCGCCTCCTCTCATGAACCTGCTCAAAAAGATCCTCGCCAAGGGCCCGCGCCGGACGGGCGGCGCGGTCCTCCGCCGACTCGCCTCCGCCGTCGAACCCAAAGGCCCCCACCCCGTCGCCGCCCCCTCTCCGAATGCGGTCTGGTCCGACTACCTGAAATTCCTCTGCTACGCCACCGGCGGCTGGCCGAATCAGGGCAACATCGAAGCCATGGGTCACGCGATCCGGCATCGCGCCAGCGAGGGCGCCAT
>JAPLTR010000348.1 GCA_026398065.1 Verrucomicrobiota bacterium
GCCGGCGGGCGGGGTGGGTTGCACGGACCAGTCCTGCCCGGGCTGGCGGTTGCGCAGATAGTCCTCGTACGGGGGCTCCCGGTAGTTGTCCAACTGCCGGAGGGCGGCGGCGTGGCGGCGTTCGAACTCGGCTTCGCTGGCCAGAAACTCCAGCACGGGGGCCGGCACGACGCGGTTTTCGGCGAGGGCCGCGCGCACCGCATTATAATAGCGGTACAGGTCGCCGGAATAGCTCGCGAGGACCTCTTCGCCGCGGAGCTTGTCCTGGGCGGCCTGGTGGGCGGTGGCCTGCGCGTGCGCGGCGAAGTCGCGGTGGTGGATGGCCCCGGCCCAGCCGGCGCGCTCCCACTGCCGGTCGCTGGCCCGCAGGCGGACGAGCCCCGTGGCGACGGCGAGGGTGGCGCGGACCTTGCGCGGCCCCTCCCGCATCGCGCCCACGGCGCGGAGCTGCGCCATGAGGGCGACGGCGGTGGCCTGGGCAAAGCGGTCGGCGAGGCGTTCGCCGTCGGCGAGGGCGTCGAAGTCGTCGGCCTCCTCGCCGGCCTGGCCGGCGAGTTCGCGGGCGTCCTGGTGGCGGCACCAGTCGGCGAAGCCGCCCTGGCGCCACTCGGAGAGGTTCTGGGCGGTGATGGCGCGGCCGTCGAACTGCTCGGCGAGGACGGCCGCGACCTCGGGCTGCTCGTTGAGCCACGCAAGGAGCTGCGGGCCGGGCGCGCCTTCGCGGAGGCGGTGGTTGAGTTCGTCGCGGACGGGGCGCGGGAGGCGGGCTATTTTGCCGGTGCGGATCATGGGAGGAGGGGATTGAGGGTGGAAGGGAGGGAGGTGAGGTGGCAGGAGCCGATGGGTGGGTGGGGACGTCTCTCCGCGACGTCCGTCAGGTCGGGATTTCGCCCGGCGGTCCGGGCAAACGGAGATCCGCAGTCCGGCCCCGGGGGAGCCCGACCGCAGTCCCTGAATGTTCTTTTTAAGAACTTAAGTCAACATTTAAGTTGACTCCTTGCGGCCCCGCCCGCGCGCCGGCTCGTCCGCCGGCCTGCACCCCTCCCGCGAACCTCCCCCCGCCCACCTCCCGGTGCGCCGTCCCGTCCCCGCCCCGGAGCCGCACCGCTGCCGTGACCCCCGACCGGCCGCAGCAAAATCTGTCATCACCGGCCCGCGCGACGCTTGGCCCTTTACCCGGCGCCCCCGCCCGTCTCACCCTTGGCCCGGCGCAGCCCCCAGCCGTGACCGGGCGAAGCCGTGAGCACCGGCTCAGATTCCTTCAATTCGCGGAGAAAAATGCAGTTCTCAATCTCAAGTTCAAAGGCCTTTTACTGGAGTGTGATAAAGTTCGAGCAGGCGATGGGTGGGCCAAAAATCACTCATTTCGATGATCGAACGTTTGGCCCGGTGAGCCATATTTTCGTTCATCTTGAACTGCAAAATCCGAAGAAGACACTGAAGAATCGGACGCGGTATTTTGATGCAGACCGTAGTTGGGAACTGCATGTGGTCTTAGGTGACGAGCTTGGTGCGCCGGAGGAAAAGAAGGACTTCGAGGCGATCAAGACGGCCTTGATTGCAGCTTTTCAGAAAGCTTCGACCAGAATGAAGCGCGTCGGATTTCAGTACGATGCCTTCGAGCGCGAGCTCGTGGCGTACCTCGACAAAGGCATTGCGGCATACGAATGAATAGCGGGTCCAGCCACTCTCCTCAACCGGCGACCGGGCTTGAGCCCGGCCGCGGCTGAGCGCAACGTCGGGTAAAAGATGAAGGTCTTTCATGCACTTGGTCGCGAGAAGCACGAGTTGGTCTACCCTGACGACACTGACACCTTGGTTGCGTTGCTCGATGGCACTCCGAGAGGGAATGCGTGGGTGCCGCCTCGCGTCAGCTTGGTCACCGAAGACGAAGATGGCGCACCGCTGCAGCGGTCGCAGTCACCGTGGTTGTGCATGAGCTATGCCCTCACTTTCCGGGGCTCCGCGATCACCCAGCTTCGCGGCTATCTATCGGAGATTGGGGAGATTTTGCCGCTGGAGTGCGATGATGGACCTCTTTTCATCTGGCAGCCCCTGACCGTTGTCGCGGCACTCGATGCTGCCGCGTCTGACATCTCCAGATTTCCGGACGGTCGCCTCATGCGCATTCGCCGGCACGTGTTTCTTGCCGACAAGCTCACGGGAATCGACGCGTTCAAGGTTCCCGACGACCGCGGCTTCACGACGTTTCTGACCGAGCGTGCCGTTAAGATCATTTCTCGTGTCGTGGGCACGGACATTGATTTCCACCTGCTGTGGTCGAACGAATGAAGGCCAACCGCTCGCCCCAACCGCCGACCGGGCCGGCGCCCGGCCGCGGCTGAGCGCAACGTTCGGCACAATGAGAAAGATCGTCTGCGTATCTCCGACCGAGACATTCACGATCGTTCAAGCTGACGGCGGCTGCTATTGCTGCCCTGTCTGCGGCGTTGCTGGTTTGGCGATCGCGCCGTATGCCGAAGATGGCGGCGCTTCGTTCGAGATGTGCGAGTGCGGGTTCGAATTTGGCTTCGACGACACGCCGTTAGCTTCGCCGGAAGCCGTCGATGGGGTGCGCGCGAACTGGAAGCGCTGGCGGAGGAAAGTCATCGATGCTGCTTCGACCAGTTCTGCGTCACTCGACCGCCTCGAGCGGCAGCTAAAGAATATCGGCATCAGGTTGGCGGTCGATCTCATCGACGTTGAGGATGAAAAAAACTAACCACTTGCCCCCACCGCCGTCCGGGCCGGCGCCCGGGCGCGGCTGAGCGCAGCGTTGGGAAAAAGAAGAATGAGCGGTCAAAACCAACAGCCGGAAACTCGGCAGACCACGCACGAATCGGCACGTAGGGAGAAGCAGCCGTTCGGTCGCGTGGTCTTGTTCGTCGGCATTGTGTTTTTCGCCACCGGTGCGGCGGTCGGCGTTTTCATAAAGTATGGGATTCCCGCAATTGCGACCGGTGCAGGAGGAGGTGTTTCACTTATCCCAGCGATCGGTTTTCTTTTGGCCGCGACGATTGGAGCGAGTGCGGTTTTGGTTTTTAAAAAGTGACCCTGAGAACGCCGAACCACTCACCCCAACCGCCGACCGGGCCGGCGCCCGGGCGCGGGTGACCGCAACGTTGGGCAAGAGACCGCGTGACGCCGCTCCACGACAGATTCATGATGTTACCGGCTGACCTCCGCAAGGCGGTACAGATCGATCTATGTAGAGACGCCCTCCGCGTGTGGTCGGGGTATTGTCGAGAACCTCGATCCCTGGACTACGTCGAATCGGTCTGCGGCACCAGGCAAAGCGTCGATCACGACCTGCCGGATGCGGCGTTTCGTTCCGTGCTTGCGGGCAAAGATGTCGAGAATGTTGCGGCCCGGTATCGGGAGCCAATTGCCGCCTTGCAGGACGACGATCTTGAATTTCCAGATAGTGTGGAGTTTGCTTACTACGCCATCTATAACCTCTTCAGTCGACATGTGTGCGACCGAGTTGACGACGACTGGCTGATTGTGAATCAGGCCTTGTCGGCGCACGGCGAGGGTGCCGAATATGCCAGCATCCTTGAGTCCTCCATGAAACGAAATGGCGAACCGCTCGCCCCAACCGGCGACCGGGCTTGAGCCCGGGCGCGGCTGAGCGCAACGTTGGGCGAAGAAAACAATATGCCTGGTCTCTCAGATCCTCCGGTCGTTTGGATCCTCGCGGGCTTCGCGTTCGCCAGCTTTTTGATCGCGGCAATTGCGTTTGGGAATGCTTGGGAGAGCGACGACGAGGCGGAGTGGTTGTTAGCGTCCTGGACGCCGGGTGTGATCGCGCTCTTTCTCCGGTATGTTGTTCGTGGCTGGGAGCACACCGCGGTTGGTCGGTGGGCTCTGGGGATAGGAGTGCTCACCGCACTGGCCGCCCTGATTGCATATGTCGAGACGCGCTAAAGAGCCCAGCCACCCGCCCCGACCGCCGGCCGGGCTGGCGCCCGGGCGCGGGTGAGCGCAGCCCTCGGTAAAAATGTTGCTGCGCCAAAACGCTGACCAATCGGAAGCACGCGAGCCGCGGCGTGCCGAGTTTGCCGCGCAATTCGGGAGCGACGTGATCTACGAGCGTTATCGGGTCGGTGCGCTCGCGTTTTCGACGCTGACGGTTGCCGGGGTTTGCGTTCGCCCCACTGGTTCGAAAGAAGAGACGCTCGAAGCGTGCTGGCTCTACGTTCAGGAAATCGCGAGGTGGTTGGTGGCGCGAATCCGCCGGTATCCCGACGACGAACGCTTTGAGATCATCGTCGCATGGAGCGCACCAGTGCGTGCGCGCCCGGGGCCCATTTTCAAGATTGGTGGCGGGGTCGGCGAGATTGTGGCGCTTCCCACGTTCGCAAGCTGGAGAGACTATGAGGCGCAGACCCATCGTGCTGCATTGATCGGCAATTGGGCCAAAGGGGTGTTTCCTGGAAGAAAGCCGAACCTCCCGCCCCCACCGCCGTCCGGGCCGGCGACCGGCCGCGGGTGAGGCGTCGCGAGCGAAAAGCGGGGAGACGCTTGAAATGGCCGGGGTTGATCGCATAGTCAGGGAGTTCCCCACCGCCCGAAACGCATGGTGGTCAAGGGTGACGCCAGGACCGGCTTCCGTCCCGGGAGAGGGGCGTCCAAAACAAACTTCGTTCCTCGAAAAACCATGAAAATCTATCGGGTACTGCCTCTGCTGCTTTCGGGCGTGGCGCTGTTGGCCGCCTCGTGTTCCTCCGGGCATCCGGCTTCGCGCGCCGACTACGTTTCCGGCGGGTTTGGTTCCGTCGCCTCCCGGCGAAATGCCCGGGCGGCGGAGATCAGAAAGCTTCACCCCGATCTCTCGGAGAAGGAAGTTTCCCGGCAGGTCGAGCTGGAGTTTCCGGACGTCAAGCGCGGCGGTAAATAGATGGTTCGGCGGAGGCAGCCGGCAGGGTTCATGATAAAAGGGCCTGTGGCCCAAACCCTGATCGATCGAAAACCGGGCGCGGGGCCGGCGTCACCTTGCCCTCACGCGATTCGCCGGTTGGAGCGGGGCCGCCCTCGTGCCAATGGGATGCGGGCTCTCGGCCCGAAAAAAAGCCTAACCCTCCGAGCCGCTGGCGGGGCTCGCGTCTGCCACTCTTATGAAAAAATCGAGGCTCGTATCGTTGACGATCGTGGGCGCCGCCATCGGCACGGCCACGCTGCGGGCGCAGACCCCCGTGGGCGATCCGCCGCGCGCGGCGCTGTCGGCGGTCTCGCGTGAGGCGGCCGACGGCTGGGCCTGGGCGAACGAGGGGGTGGACGATTTCGTCCCGTGGCCGCTCGAACGGTCGCGGGATGCGTTGCGGGCGCGAAATGGAAAATTTGTCGTGGTGTTTGGCTATCTCACGGTGTCCGCGAAGGCGCTGATCGTCTTCCCCTCCTTTGAGGCGTCCAAATCAGGCAGTCTGGAGGGGGCGTTGATCCTGCTGCCCGATGACTCGCCTGCGCTCCGGTGGCTCTTTCCGCTCCGCCACTCAGAAGGCTACTATGCGGTGGGCGGCGTGTTGACCTGCAGCGCTTCGGGGCCGTCGTTCGGCGAATTGTCGAAAGTGACGTTCGCGATGAAACGGGACGAACTGCCGGCTGTTCCGATTGTGAAACTTTTCGGACGCATCGAGTGGCCGGCGTCCTGTCCGAATGGCCACAGAATTCGGGCGGTCCCCCGGCTGATCGAAGGTCAGGCCAGGCTGAGCTCGCTGTACCAGCAAGGCGAAGCCTTCGGTGGCGGAGATGTCGGCCATCCCTGGCACCCGGGGCTGAGCTATGTGTGCGACCAATGCCGAACGATCACGGATACCGGAAAGCACTGGTACGCCCTGACCGAGGGGTTCGGGGTTGAACGGTCCCGTTGAAGCCGGAACCAAGGGGCGTGCCCCAATCGAGGTGGGCCACCATCTTCCAGAAGTATCTTCCCGCATGAATCTTCGCCTATGGTGGCTCCTGTTCGTGGTCGGCGTGGCCGCCGGCCGGGTGGGGGCGGCCGAGGCGGCGGCTGTGGCCGCCGCGGGCAGCATCGCCCGGCAGCACATCAGCCGGGCCGACGAAGACGTCCGGCACCTGCGGGAGGGCGACCCGCTTTACGCCTTCCGCGTTTCCAAGGAAGTGCGCGGCGTGGTGGCCGCGTGGGAGCAGCGGGGTGCGAGGGCGTTTGTCGTCGAAAAGCAGCGGGAGATGAATCGGATTTCCGACGGGAGCGGCCGGGCCGCCTGGGTGCACCGCGAGGATCGGATTCTGGTGGTGCTGGATGGAAAGCTGGTGGCGACCCTCTCTCTGGCGAGGAAGCCGCCACCGCCCGCGTTGACGGGTTGCGCGGCGGAGTGGGAGCCGTTCAAGGCCGATGTGACGCAGCGGGTCTTTCCGAAGGCGGGCTCGGCGTTCGATCACCTGTTTCCGGGTCAGATGCCGCCCAGTCCTCTGGCCAGCCGGGTGCCGTATACCTATCTGGCCCGCTACTCGTCGCGACCGTCGTGGTTTCCGGGCACCGATGTTTACGTCGTGCGCGATCCGGCAACCGACGTCTTCCGCCTCCATTGCCAGTGGTCGGAAATCGAGACGAAGGAGCCCTTGAGCCGCGTGGTCGAGATTCCGCCGGCGCTGGCTGCGGTCATCTATGAGGTGTGGGCGAACGCGCTGTTGGAGGTCCGTTATGACCGGGCCTCAAATATCGGGCTCGATGGCACCACCTACTATTTCTCGACGTGGGTGCGGGGGCTCGGAACGTTGGACGGCATGATCTGGATGCCGGGAGGAGACCTTCCGCCGGCCTGGATGGTCGAGGCGGGAGAGTATCTCGCCAAGTTTGCCCGGCAGGACCGGCCCGAGGTCGCAGCCGCCCAGAAGTATTTCGAGAGTTTGAAGACCCGGCTGTTCCGCCACTATGCGTCGCGCTGAAGACGCGGCTCCTTCGTCGAGGCGGGCAGCATCCGGGCTCGCGCCCGGGCGCGGGTGAGGGCGACACTGGCCCGATGAAGACATTCGTTTTCGATGCCGATGGCGTGCTGTGCGTGGGGGAGCGATTCACGGCGGTGCTGGAGCGGCAGCACGGCATCCCGCAGGACCGGCTCAGGCCGTTCTTTGCCGGACCGTTTCTCGAATGTATCCGGGGCCGCCGGGACCTCCGGGAAATCCTCGTCCCCCACGTCGCGGAATGGGGTTGGCCCGGGTCCGTCGATGAGCTCATGGCCTTTTGGTTCCGGGCGGAGCATGTCGTGTGTGCGGAGGCCCTCGAGGGGGTGCGCGCCCTGCGGAAAAAAGGGCATCGCTGCGTGCTGGGCACGAATCAGGAAAAACACCGCGCCGCCTATCTGCGTCACGACATGGGGCTGGCGAGGGAGTTCGACGGGATTTTTGCCTCGGGCGAGATCGGCGAAGCCAAGCCGGACCGGGCATTTTTCCGGCACATTGAGGCGCAGCTGCAGGTTGCGGCGGGGGAACTCTGTCTGATCGACGATGCGGAGCAGAATGTACGGGCCGCCAGGTCGGCCGGGTGGAGCGCGATCTGGTATCGCGACGCCACCGATCTCGCCGCCGTGTACCGAGAGGCCGGCCACTCGCCCGCACCAGCGTCCGGGCTCGCGCCCGGGCGCGGCTGAGGGCAGCGTCAGCCAAAAATGGACTTCTCATTCGGGTTAGGAGGTAGAAGCGCCAAAGAGCGCATCCCGCTGAGCGAAGCGTTGCGCCGTTACTGGAAGCATTTGGTGCCGATCACGCTTCTGCCGGCAGTCATAATCTCTGTCGTAGGGTTGGTTCAGCAAGTGTGGGCGTTCTGGGCGATCATGCCGCTTTTTTACGGGTGTGGCATTTACGCCAGCCTCCCCTATACAAAAAAAGACGCGCCATACACGTTCTGGATGGTTGCCTGCGGATTGTGGGTGCTCGGCGCAATTCCAGGGATCTTGGTGCCACCGGTGGCCCGGGGGGATGTGTTTCAAAATGCCACCGGCACCCGGCTGCGGATCCTGATGGACCAGGCCGAATTTGGCGGCAAGGAGGTCGAGCTGGCCGAGATCACCTTTGTGCCGAACAGCGATTCCGGCGAGCACCAGCACGGCGTCACGGAGACGTTCTACGTGCTCGAGGGCGAACTCGAACACGTCGTGAACGGGAAGAGCGTGAAGCTCACCGCGGGCATGGTCGGCACCGTCCGGCCGCCCGACAAGGTGCGGCACAAGACCGGCCCGAAAGGGGCGCGGGCGCTCGTCATCTGGGCCCCCGCCGGAGAGGCCGCCCGCCTGGCGAGCCGGTGGAAGCGCGTCGAGCCGTGAGGGGCCGGGCGCCGGGGTGAAAGCGGCGGCGGCGTGTCCGGAATCGGCGCGGTCGTTCGTTGAGGAGGTGGTCCCACCCGTTCACCCCCATGATCCAACAGGTTTCCTTTTCCGTTCCGGTTGCCGACCTGCCGCGGTCGTTGGCCTTTTTCCAGGCGCTGGGTTTCGCCGAGAATCCGCAATTCACCGACGACACCGCCGCGTGCATCGTCCTCAACGAGACGATCTTCGTCATGCTGATGACGCAGGCGAAGTTTCGGCAGTTCACGCCCAAGGAGGTCTGCGACACGCGCAAGGCCGTGGAGGCGCTGTTCTGCCTCTATTGCGGGAGCCGCCAGGAGGTGGACGAGCTCGTCGCGCGGGCCGTCGCCGCGGGCGGCTCGACGTACGACCAGGCGGAGGATTTTGGGTTCATGTACACGCACAGCTTCGTGGACCCCGACGGCCACGGGTGGGGGCTCCTTCACATGAGCGCGCCGGCGACGGCGGCGTGAGGGCGGTGGAGGCGGGCGAGGGGCGGAGGCGGGGACCGGCACGCGCGGCGGGTGGCGGGGTGAACCGGGCTACGCCGCGAGCGTCGCGACCTGGGCCAGCGACAGCACGCAGGCCGCCCGGTCGGAGTCGGCGGTGCGCACGCGGATCATGTGCGTGAACGCCGGCGCGCCGGCCCGCGGGCCCGCCCCGCGCCAGGGCATCGCCTGGGGCACGGCGGACTCGAGGGCTTCCGCCCGGTCGACCAGAAAACCTTGGAAACCGGACTCCGTCCGGATGCAGAGCACGACGGTCCCGCCGGCGGCGGTGGCCGGCAGACCGAATTTCGCCGCGAGATCGACGAGCTGCACGGGCTGGCCAAAACGCACGCACACGCCGGTCACGCCGTCGCGGCGTTCGCCGAGGCCGACCTTTTCCTTGGGCAGCGCCATGACGGCCTCCAGTTCGGTCAGGGCGGTGGCCATCGTGACGCCGCCGCACCGGTACACGAGGAATTGGGCGCGCTCGCCCGCTGTGGCGGACCCGGCCGGGGCGGGCGCGTCACCGGAGGCGGCGAGGCCGCCGTCGCCGCAGGAGAACTCCTGGAGCAGCGTCGCGGGATCGAGCGCGAGCACGACGCCGTGTTTCGCGCTGACGTAGCTGCCGAGGTATTCCGCGCCACCGTCCCCGCGCTCGGAGGCGACGGGCTGGAGGCGCGCAACGTCGATCGCTTCGATCGCGACGATTTCATCCACGCTGAGCGCCGCCGCCGCCCCG
>JAPLTR010000284.1 GCA_026398065.1 Verrucomicrobiota bacterium
CTGCGGAGGTGCCGGAGCCGGCCCACGGGTTTACCATCGATACCCCGGACCTGAAAGTGGTCGACCTCGGGACCCGCTTCGGCGTGACGGCGGGCGCGGCGGGGGATTCGCATGTCTTCGTGTTCGAGGGCGAGGTGAAGCTGGACAAACCCAATGGCGACGAGTTGCGCCGCCTGAAGCAGGGCAAGACCTTTCATGTGAACCAAGGCACCGCGGCGCCGACGACGCTGGAGCCGACGCGTTTTCAACTGGAGCAGGAGGCGGACGGATGGAAGGCGATCCCGACCTCGTACGGCCGCGGCAAGGATGCCTTTGTGCGGCGCGGGACGACCACCGCCCTCGGGGCGCAACCGCTGCTGATGGTGAAGCACACCGAGCTGGAACTCAGCCGGAAAAACGAGCGGCGGATTTTTCTCACCTTCGATCTCGCGAAGCTCACTCCGGCGGAAATCGCCGAGGCGCAGCTCGTCCTCGACCCCGAGCCGAGCGGGCTGGGTTTCACCGCGATGGTGCCGGACTCGCGGTTCTCGGTGTATGGCGTCACGGACGAGTCGCTGGACAACTGGAACGAGAACGACGTCCGGTGGGACGGCGCACCGGCCTCGACGGACGCGTGCCTCGACGCGTCGCGCACGCGCAAACTCGCGGAGTTCTGGATTCCGCGCGGCGGCTCCGGCGGCCCGCTCACGGTGCGGAGCGACGAGCTCGCCGCCTTCCTGCGCGCCGACACCAACGGTCTCGCGACCTTCATCATTGTGCGGGAGACGGGCGAGACGGACCCCTCGGGGCTGGTTCACGCCTTTGCCTCGAAGGAGCACCCCTCGGCCCGACCGCCGACGTTGCGCGTGCGCTAAATTTCTCCACGTTCCCCTTACCCCATGAAGTTGCTGTTACCCCTGCTGTGTGTGCTCGGCGCTGTGTCGAGCGTCGTCGGAGCGGAAAAGCGCGCGACCCCGGCGACGGCGTTGACCGACGAGGATCGCGCGAAGCTGACGTTTTTTGAGAACGAGGTGCGCCCGCTGCTCGCGAAGCGCTGCTTCGAGTGCCACGGCGAGAAGAAGCAGAAGGCAGGGCTGCGGCTCGACCACATCGACGACATCCTGAAGGGCGGCGACACCGGTCCGGCCCTCGTGCGCGGAAAGCCCGATGAGTCGCTGCTCGTAACGGCGATCCGCTATAAGGACGAGGATCTGCAGATGCCGCCGAAGGAGGAGCTCGAGGGTGCAGCGCGACGCGCAGGGGTTTACGGCGGAGGACCGGAGCTACTGGTTTTTCCAGCCGCTCGCGAAGGTGACGCCGCCGGCGCTCCGGGGAAACAAATGGGTGAGCAACGACATTGATCACTTCGTCGCGGCGAAGCACGCGGAGCTCAAGCTCACGCCGGCGCCAGCGGCGGACCGCGCGGAGCTGGCGCGGCGGGTGTATTTCGACCTGCACGGACTGCCCCCGACGCCGGCGCAGCTCGCGGCGTTTGTGGACGACCGCGATCCGAAGGCGTACGAGCATCTCGTGGACGCGCTGCTGGCGAGTCCGCGTTACGGCGAGCGCTGGGCGCAGCACTGGCTCGACCTCGTGCGCTATGCGGAGAGCGACGGCTATCGCGCCGACAGTTACCGTCCGGGCGCGTGGCCCTACCGCGACTGGGTGATCCGGAGCCTGAACGCGGACAAACCCTACAACCAGTTTGTGCGCGAACAGCTCGCGGGGGACGAGCTGGCGCCGGACAACCCCGACGTGCTGATCGCGACCTCATACCTCCGCAATCCGGTCTACGAGTGGAACCAGCGCGACGTGAAGGGGCAGGCCGACCTGATCGTGGACGACATGACGGGCAACGCGGGCGAGGTGTTTCTCGGCCTGAGCATGGGCTGTGCGCGGTGCCACGACCACAAGTTCGACCCGATCCTGCAGAAGGATTATTTCGCGCTGCGCGCCTTCTTCGAGCCGGTGCTCTGGCGGAGCGACCTGAAGCTCGCCACGAAGGCCGAGGAAGCGGCCTACGCGGACAAGCTGGCGGTCTGGGAAAAAGCCACGGCGGAAATCCGCGCGCAGATGGATGCGCTCACCGGACCCCTGCTCGCCAAGGCGGTCAAGAAGGCGCACGACCGGTTCACCGACGACATCAAGACCATGATGGACAAACCGGCGGCGGAGCGGGCGCCGCTGGAGCACGTGCTGGCGACGATCGCGGAGCGGCAGTTGCAGTACGAGCGGGATAATTTCGACCCGGTCAAGTCGCTCAAGGCCGCCGCCGACAAGGCGCGCTACCAGGAACTGGAGGCGCAGTTGAAGAAGTTCGATGCGATCAAGCCCAAGGCGCCGCTGGCGGCCTTCGTGGCCACGGATGCGGGCCCGGTCGCGCCGGTCACGCGCATGAAGAGCAAGAAGGGCGAGCGCGAGGTCGCGCCGGCCTTCCTCACGCTGCTGGAGCCGAAGGAGCCGAAAATCGCGCCCCGGCCGAATTCGACCGGGCGGCGCACGGCGCTGGCCGACTGGATCACGCGCCCGGACAATCCGCTCTCGACCCGCGTGATCGTGAACCGCGTGTGGCAGTATCATTTCGGTCATGGCATCGCGGGCACGCCGAACGACCTCGGCCACCTCGGCGAGCGGCCCACGCACCCGGAACTGCTCGACTGGCTGGCACAGCGCTTTGTCGCGGGCGGGTGGAGCCTGAAGCAGTTGCACCGCGACATCCTGCTCTCGGCGACGTACCGGCAGACGGCGCGTCGGCCGGTCGATGGGCAGGCGGCGCTGGTCGATCCGACGAACAAATATCTCTGGCGCTTCAGCCCGCGGCGGCTCGATGCGGAGCAGGCGCGCGACGCGATGCTCGTGGCCAGTGGCGAACTCGACCTGACGGCGGGCGGGCCCTCGCAGGAGGCCAACAGCTCGCCGCGCCGCTCGATCTACACGATCAAGAAGCGCAACAACCAGAATGACTTTTTGCGCAGCCTCGATGCGCCGGCGGGATTTTCGAGCATCGCGGACCGGCAGATCACGGCGACACCGATCCAGGCGCTGCTGTTCATGAATGGCGAATGGCCGCTGACGCGCGCGCGCAAACTCGCGGCGCAGGCGCCGTCGGTCGAGGTGGCGTGGAAAGCCGCGCTGGGCCGTACGCCGACGCCGGAGGAACGGAAGCTGGTCGAGGCTTTCATCGAGAAACGTCTCGCCATCGAAGGCGGCCAGCGCCCGATGGCTGCGGCGACGGAGCCGCAAGCGGACGCGGCGCCGGGCAAGTTCCGCGAAAACACCGCGCACGAGCGGCTGCTGGTCCGCAATGCCCCGAAGGAGGGGGACGACTTCACGGTCGAGGCGATCCTCATGCTGGAGAGTGTCGATGCCGGCGCCGCAGTGCGGACGATCGCGTCGCGCTGGACGGGCGAGAAGGGCTCGCTCGAGGGCCACGGCTGGAGCCTCGGCGTGACCGGCAAGAAATCAGGTTACAAGCCGATGAACCTCATCGTGCAGTTGGTGGGCGAGGATGAGAACATGAACACGGCCTACGAGGTCGTGCCGTCGGGGATTTTTCTGGCGCTGCGCACCCCGTATCACGTGGTCGCCAAGGTTTCCTGCTCGGACGGGGTGGTGACCTTCAGCGTGAAGGATCTCAGCCAGCCGGCGAACGAGCGGGTCACGGCGAAGGTGCCGCACAAGGTCGTGGGCAAGCTCGGAATCGGGTCGGCCGCGCCGGTGATCGGCGGGACGTTTCGCCGGAGCGCGAGCCAGTTCGACGGGCAGATCGAGGCTCTGCGCATCGCGCCCACGCTGCTCGGCGACGGGGCGCTGACTGGCGAACCGGCAAAGTGGCCGGCGAAGAGCGGCGTGGTCTGGGACGCGCGGCGGGAGAATGCCGCGCTCTTCGAATGGCAGGCGGGCACCGCAAACGCGGAGAGCGCCGATCCCTATGCGCGCGCGATGGCCGACCTCTGCCACGTGCTGCTGAACTCCAACGAATTCCTCTACGTCCACTGATCTTCTCTCCCTGACATGGCCTGCAACAATTTCACCTACGCGACCTCGCGCCGCGACTTTCTGAGGACGGCTGGCGGCGGTTTTGGCGCGGTCGCCCTCGCGGCGCTGCTCAGGCAACCGGTGTTCGGGGCGGCGGGGACCGTCGCGCCGGGAGCGGAGAAGCTCGCGCGCGCCGGGAAGGCGAAGAACGTCATCTTTCTCTTCATGGAGGGCGGGCCGAGCCACCTCGACACCTTCGACTACAAGCCGCTGCTCAACACGCTCGCGGGGCAGAAGCTGCCACCGAGCTTCAAGGAGCCGATCCTCGCGATGGGTGAGTCGAACAACCCGATCATGGGCTCGAAGCGGACATGGGCGCGTCACGGCCAGAGCGGGCTGTGGATCTCGGACTGGTTTCCGAATGTGGCGCAGCACGCGGACGACCTCGCGGTGATCAAGTCGTGCGTGTCGGACGGCATCAACCACGCGGGCGGGGTGTGCCAGATGAACACGGGCTCGGTGTTTGGCGGGCGGCCCTCGCTCGGGGCCTGGGTCGACTACGGCATTGGGACGATCAACCGGAACCTGCCGGGCTTCGTGGTGATCAAGGACAGCGAGAAAGAGGTGATCAACGGGACGCGCAACTGGGGCACGGGCTTCATGCCGGCGGTGCACCAGGGCGTGGAGTTCAGCCCGGACGGCGTGCCGATCCGAAATCTGGATACGCCGAAGGGCATGAAGCCGGAGCGGCAGCGGGCCAAGCTCGACCTCCTGGGGCAGCTCAACGGCCTGCACGCGCAGACGCGGGCGGACAACACGGAGCTGGAGGCGCGCATCCGCAGCTACGAACTGGCGTACCAGATGCAGGCGGAGGCTCCGGGCGTGGTGGACTTGAGCAAAGAGACGGCGGCCACGAAGCAACTCTACGGGCTCGACCAGAAGGAGACGTCCGTTTTCGGCCGCAACTGCCTCCTCGCGCGCCGGCTGGTGGAGCACGGCGTGCGGTTCGTGCAGCTCTACAGCGGGGCGGGCAGCGGCTGGGACAGCCACACGGAGCTGGAGACGAACCATTCGAAGCTCTGCCGCGCGGTGGACAAGCCGATCGCGGGCCTGCTCGCGGACCTGAAGGCGCGAGGGCTGCTGGACGAGACGCTGGTGATCTGGGGCGGGGAGTTCGGCCGCACGCCGATGAGCGAGCAGAACGGCGGGCGCGATCACAACCCGACGGGGTTCACCATGTGGATGGCCGGCGGCGGCGTAAAGGGCGGGCAGTCCTTCGGGGAGACCGACGACCTCGGGCTCTACGCCGTGAAGGACCGGCTGCACGTGCACGACCTGCATGCGACGATCCTGCACCTGCTGGGGGTGGACCACACGAAGCTGATCTATGCGCACCAGGGCCGGCCGGAGCGCATCGACCAGAACGAGGGGCACGTGTTTGCGAAGCTGGCGAAGGCGTGAGGTGTAGCCCCTCCATTTTGGCCATTGGTTTATTGGGCAGTCATTATTCCCGCCATCACCATACCTTCCACCATGGCTTTTTTACCGCGGCGTTCGATGCGGACGACGCCCCGACCGACGGCTTCACATCGATTTCCGGTGGCGACCGCCGTGGATCCGTCAGGTCCTCCAATCGCGGCGCCAGGATCGATGTGAACACCAAATCGCTGATACTCTTCGTGCCTTGGAGAAACATCTCGTTTACGCTTCGCGCTTCAGCGCTGCCGGCCATGAGCCTCCACGCTTCATCCCGCGGCAAGATCTGATTCCCAAAACATTCCCGCGCTACGGCCAGCGCCGCCGTGTACACCGGCAGACGCGAAAAATAGAGCATCCGCGCGGGGACCTTCGCAGTCGCCCGAATCTCCAGTTCGTCTGTAAACTTCGCTTCTTTGCCGCCTTCCATCCCTTCGAGCAGCGCACGCCCAAACGCGGTCGACACGCACACGAGCGCCAGCTCTGCGTCCCATTCGCTGAGGCCGTCCTTCTGGAGCTGCTGGGCCGCCTCATCTCCCACGCCCAGCCGGGCTATGGTCGTCACGATCGGTAAAATTTCTTCACGTGTCATCGTCGTCCGCACCCTGTCGGCCGGCACTCCGCCTAGGCAAGACTCTTTGGGCGGACCGCATCAGCCTCCGGAACCGCTGCCGCCGCCCTTGGCGGGCCGGTCAATCTTGGCGATGACGGTGGCCTGCTTCAGGTAGTCGGGGTCGATCTCCAGGCCCATGCCGGGTGTCGTGGGAACCTTGATACAGCCGTCGACGATCTTGAAGTCGGGGGTGTACCAGGACGGGGCCTTTTGGGGGGTGCGCCAGGGGTACTCCATGTAGGGCGCGGCGTTCTTCGTGCAGGAGGCGAACTGGAGGATGTTCACCGAGGTCGCGCCGGTCTGGGTGTTGTGCGGAACGATGGTGCCGCCGAGTTTTTCGGCGATGCGGGCGACGCGCTTGGCGCGGATGAGGCCGCCGTTGTAGTTGAGGTCGGGCTGGGCGATCTTCATCACCCCGTTGCGCAATGCCCAGTCGAACTGCCACAGGCTGTAGTTTTGTTCCCCATACGCGATCGGGATGCGGAGGGCCTTGGCCACGGCCTGCGTCTCGGAGAGCTCCTCGAAGGGGCAGGGCTCCTCGAAGAAGTCGAAGTTGAGCTCCTCCAGCAGACGGCCGATGCGGATGCCGTGCGGCACGTCGTAGGAGCCGTTGGCGTCGGCGCGGAGGATGATCTGGTCGCCGAGTTTCTTGCGGGCGAGCTTGAGGAGGGTCTCGGTGCGGCCGGGATAGGTGTCGAGGTTGCGGCTCATGCGGCCGCCGATCTTGAACTTCACGGCCTTGGCGCCGGTGGCGGGCACGCCGCGCTCGTAGACGGCGACCTCCTCCTCGGCGGACAGGATGCGGTCGGAGCCGGACAGGTAGACGGGGATCTCGGTGCGGATCACGCCGCCGAGCAGCGCGCCGACGGGCTTGTTCGCAACGCGACCGAGGAGATCGAGGAGGCTCTGCTCGACGTAGGAGCTGCAGCACCAGTAGGGGATGCTCGCGAGCTTGTAGTTGGCGCGGTAGACGTCGTCGATGAGGGTTTCGAGCTGGCGCGCATCCTTGCCGATGAAGTGCGGGGCGACGAGGTGCTCGAAGATCGGCAGAAAGTCCTCGACCTGCTTGGTGCCGGTTATGCCGACGGCGCCGTCGGTGGAGCGGGTACGAACGAAGAAGTTGCTGCCGTGCTTCAGCATCTCGACGGAGGCGATCCTGACCGGCGACGTGAACTGGCCGGGCAGGTTGAACATCGGCTGCTCGGACTCGCGGACGAGCGGCGGCGCGCCGGCGGCAGGCGGAGCCGGGGCGGCGGACGGGGCGGCGGCGGCGCGGCCAGACGGAAGGGCGGCGGCGAGGGAGGCAGCGCCGGTGAGTTTGAGCCAGTCGCGACGGGAAAGGGCCATGGGGAACGGGGTTCCCGGCAGCAAGCACCGCGCGGGGCGGGGACACAAACGGAAAGCGGTCGGAGGGTCAGACAGTCCAAACCCGCATAGGCTCAGAGCGCGCGCAAAGCCATGCGCTCAACGTCGCTGAAGAAGGCCTCGATCTCCTTCTTGTGCGACTCGACATCGCGGTCGAGCTCCGCGTTGTCGCGGTTGAGCGCCTCCACGTTTTCGTTGAAGGCGCGGATCGCGGAGATCTGGGACGGGTCGAGGGCGCGGCGGGTGCGCTCCAGGCCGTCGTGGCGGGCCTTCAGGTTGGTGCCCCGTTCCCGCAATTCCTCGGCATCGGAGACCAGCTTGTTGCGGGCCGGTTCGAGCTGCCGGGCGACGACACCGGAGAGGATGTACTTGCGCCCGTTGCGACCCGCCACCTCCACTTCGCTCGTCGCCGACTGCTGGGCCCCCGCGTAGTTTTGCGCGCCCTGATAGATGGCCGCCTGCATCTGCTGGTCGAGCCCGGGCAGGGCGGAGACCGCCTCCCCGCTGTGAACCTGGGGAAGGTCGGACGACAGCTCGTCCGGCTCCCACTGGAAAAGAAAGTAGATGAGTCCGCCGAGCGCGAACGCACCGACGAGGCCGACGAGCTGGCGGGCGCGGCGGCGGGTCCGGGTGGCCCGGAAATGCGCCTCGACGTCCTCGGTGGCACGGTAGGGGACCACGACCTCGTCGGGGAGATTGCCCAGGTCGTACAGCTCCCGCTGCCGTGGGTCCGCCAGGATGGCGTACGCGGCCTGCAGCCGTTGAAACTCGGCGGTGGTGTCGCGGTGCCGGTTCATGTCCGGGTGCAGGGATTTCGCCCGCGCCTTGAACGCCGCCCGGAGCGCATCGGGCGTGGCCGTGCGCGCGACGCCCAGCGTCGCGTAGTGGTCGTCGGGTGGTCGACGGGTGGGCATGGTGGGGCGGCGGGAAGCCCGCGGGACTACAGGTTCGAGATTTCCTCGACCCGGAGGCACGCGACGTCGCGGCCCGGTTCGAACGGGGCCAGGGGCGGCACGGAGGCCCGGCAAATCTCGCGGGAGTGAGGGCAGCGGGGGTGGAAGGCGCAGCCGGCAGGGGGATTGATGGGGGAGGGCGGATCGCCGGGGAGGACGATGCGCTGGCGCGTGCGCTCGACGTCGGGATCGGGGGTGGGGATCGCGCTGACGAGGGCGCGGGTGTAGGGGTGGCGCGGGCGCTCGATGACGTCGGCAGCGCGACCGAGCTCGACGATCTTGCCGAGGTACATCACGGCGATGCGGTCGGAGATGTGCTTCACGACCGAGAGGTCATGGGCGATGAACACGAGGCTGAGGTTCATCTTGCGCACGAGCTGGGCGAGAAGATTAAGGATCTGCGCCTGGATGGAGACGTCGAGGGCGGAGACGGGCTCGTCGGCGATGACGACCTTGGGCTCGAGGGCGAGGGCGCGGGCGATGGCGATGCGCTGGCGCTGGCCGCCGGAGAACTCATGCGGGTATTTCTGCATGAAGCGCGGGGCGAGTCCGACCGTGCTCATGAGGCTGGCGACGCGGTCATGCACCTCGGACGCGGAGCAGGCGCCGTGGACGAGCAGGGGCTCGGCGAGCGTGTCGAAGACGGTCATGCGCGGGTTGAGCGAGGCGTAGGGATCCTGAAAGACCATCTGCAGGTCGCGGCGGACGCCCACGACTTCGGCGGCGTTGGACGTCGTGAGGTTCTTGCCCTCGAGGATGACGGCGCCGCCGGTCGTGGGGACGAGCTGCATGATGGTGCGGGCCAGGGTGGACTTGCCGCAGCCGGACTCGCCGACGAGGCCGAGGACCTCGCCGCGGGCGACGCTCAGGGTGACGCCATCGACGGCCTTGACGGTGCCGACGTAGCGCTTGAAGAGGAAACCCTGCGAGATCGGGAAGTGGGTTTTGACGTCGCGGAGTTCGAGGATGGGAGTGGTCATGGTCGGGTTACGCCAGCTCGCCGGCCTGGACGCGGAGGCAGGCCTGCGCGTGGGTGGGGCTCACGGGGGCGAGGGCCGGGGTGGTGGCGGTGCAGCGGGCGGTGGCGTGCTCACAACGGGCGGCGAACGAGCAGCCGGGGAGCGGTTTCGAGAGATCCGGGGGCATGCCGGAAATCGTGTAGAGTTCGGTGCCCTTGGCCTGGAGCGAGGGAATGGACCGCTGGAGCGCGCGCGTGTAGGGATGACGCGGGGAGTGGAAGAGCGTGCGGGTGTCGGCGGTCTCGACGATGCGGCCGGCATACATGACCTGGACACGGTCGCAGAGGCCGGAGACGACACCGAGGTCGTGGGTGATGAAGATGACGGCCATACCGAGCTCGCGCTGCATCCTTTTGATGAGTTCGAGAATCTGGGCCTGCACGGTGACATCGAGGGCCGTGGTGGGCTCGTCGGCGATGAGGAGCTCGGGCTTGGTGATGAGGGCCATCGCGATCATGACGCGCTGGCGCATGCCGCCGGAGAATTCGTGGGGGTAAAGATTGATGCGCTTGGCGGGGTCGTTGATGCCAACAGATTCGAGGGCGGCGAGGGCGCGCTGGCGGGCTTCGTCCTTCGAGAGGTTCTCGTGGATGAGGAGCGGTTCGATGAGCTGGTCGCTGATCCGCATGTAGGGATTCAACGATGTCATCGGGTCCTGAAAGATCATCGCGACGCGTTTGCCGCGGATGGCGCGGGACTGGGCGGGCGTGCAGTGCAGGAGATCGACGCCGTCGAAGACCGCGGTGCCGCTCTCGATGCGGCCGGGGGGCGTCGGGATCAGCCCCATGATCGAATAGCAGGTGACGGACTTCCCGGAACCCGACTCGCCGACAATGCCGAGGGTCTCACCGCGCTCGAGGGAGAAGCTTACGCCGTCGACGGCGCGATAGACGCCGCTGCGGGTGTGAAAGTAGGTGCGGAGGTCGGTGACGGAGAGGAGAGGCACAGAAGGAATGACGAATGACCAATGTCTAGTGACGAATGTCGGGTGACGGAAGCGGAAGAGTGAAGGAGGGATGGCAGTGGCGAGGCGGATAAGCAAGAATCCGGCCGGAGTGGGCTAGGTTGGACGAGCGAGCAGTTCGCGCAAGGCGGCGGCGACCGTGGCGGGGGTGAGCTCGGCGAGGTCACCCCCGCCGGTGGGGGCGCAGCCCGGGGGCTGGAGGAGGCGGGCGGGGCCGGAGAAAACCGGGCCGGTGCGGACGGGGTTCGTCGGGCCGAAGAGGGCGAGGAGGGGCACGCCGAGGGCGTTGGCGAGGTGCATGCCGCCGGTGTCGTTGGTCACGAGGAGACGGCAGGTGCACAGGCGGGTGGCGTAGTCCGTCAGGCCGGTGCGGCCGGCGAGGTTTTCGACGCGGGTGGGATCGAAGCCGGCGGCGATGGCGGTGGTGAGCGGGGAGTCGTTGGCGGTGCCGAAGAGGACGAAGCGGGCCTTCGGAAATGTCTCGATGAGACTGCGCCAGTGGGCGACGGGCCAGCGTTTGGCGGGGGTGTTTTCCGAGCCGCAGATGAGGCCGATCAGCGGAGGGGAATTGAGCGCAGCGGAAGGGGAGGCAACCGTCGCGGAGGGGACGACGGGGCTGCGGTCGGGAGGCACCGCGAGTCCGAAGTGGCGGAGGAAGGTCTCCCAGAGTTCGAGCTGGTGGTGGGTGCGTTCGTCGAAATCGGCGGGGACGCGGTAGGCGTGCGTGAGAAGCGGGCGGTGTTTGCCGGGGCGGATGAGGCCGAAGCGCTGACGGCAGCCGCTGAACCACGCTTCCAGGTCGCCGCGGAGGGAGTTGGTGAAAAGGAGCCAGACGTCGGGGTGCTCGTCGCCGAGACGGCGGAAGAACCCGTAGTAACCGAAGCCTTGGGGAGGGAGGGCGAGGGTGCGGTCGGCGATGCCCCAGGATTCGAGCAGGGGGAGGAAGGGCTTCTTGGCGAGCAGGGTGATCTCCGCGTCGGGGCGGGAGGCGCGGAGGGCGCGCAGGAGTGGGAGCGCCATGACGACGTCGCCGAGCCAGTTGGGCAGACGGACGTAGAGGCGGGTGCGGCGGGGCAGCGTGGTGAGACCACGGGCGGCGAGATCCGCGGAGAGAAGGTCGCGTTTCGCCTCGAGGCGGAAGCGCTTTGGGGGCATGTCCTGATTGCGCCAGCGGTCGTGGGCCCAGAGCCAGGAGGCGCAGAGGTTGTCGTCGGAGGAGAGCAGGCGTTCGAGCCAGCGGTTCAGCGCGAGGGTGACAGCGGTGGTGGTGCCTTCGCTGGCGATGAGTTCCGCGCCGACCTCGACGCGCCAGAAGGCCCGGCGGCGGGGAAAGATGCCGTAGACGCGGGCGTTGAACTTTTCGGCCATCAGGCCGGGGAGCTCGGTGGTGGAGCAGACGCGCCCGAAGAGGGTCGAGAGGGCGCCTTGCATCCCGGCATTTTGGTCGAAGAGGACGCCGACGAAGCCCTGGCGGCGGAGAATCTTCAAGGCTTCGGCGAAGCCCTCCTTGCGGGAGAGGAGCTTCATGCCGAAACGCTCGCGGGAGGCGGTGACGAAGGCGTTGGCGGCGGGGTTGTCGAGGGGACGGAAGATGATGCCGAACTCGGGGAACGGGGCCGGGACGACGAGGGGTTGCGACGTTTGTGCCTCCCAGTAGGCAAGGTGGGGCGAGCAGATCAGCGTGGCGGCGGGGGAGGTGCGGTGCAGCGCGTAGGCGGCAAGCATCTCCGGGGAGACCGTGACGATCTCGCGGAGGCGGGCTTCGTTGAGGAAAGGCGTGGCGAGGGAGAGGAGGGCGGTCTCGATCATCCGGCGGCAGCTCTCGCGCCCGATGGACCGGTGCCAGGCGGCGGGTTTGTCCGGGAAGGCGTGGTGGAGGTTGGACAGGACCAGGCGGCGGCGGCGCGGGAGGCAGAAAAAGATCACGTCGCCGAGGGTGGCGGAGAGGGCGCGCAAGAGCGGTTCGGGGGTGTGAGCGATGAGCCAGCCGAGGAGTTTGAGGGAAAAAAGCAGCACGCGGTCAGAGAGGAACGGGATTTGGCGTTTGATTTCCGCCAAGAAAAACCATGAAACGTAACGCTCGCGCGGTTAAAAGCAGATTCTGCCCGGCTGCGCGACGTTTCCATGACCGAACTCCTCATCATCAAGCCGTCGTCGTTGGGCGACATCGTGCACGCGCGGCAGGTTGCGACTTCGCTGAAGGCGCAGCACGCGGGGCTGCGCATCTCTTGGGTCGTGCGGGAGATGTTCGCGCCCATCGTGCGGGCCTGCGAGGCCTGCTGCAATTCTGCCCGGTGCTTGGCGCGAAGCCCGAGCTGCGCGGCACGCTGAAATTCCGCGAGGTCGACAGCCTCAACCTGCGTTTCGCCGACGGCCGCGGCGGGGCCAAGCCCATCGTGATGTTTCCCGACAGCCGCCGCGCCGAGAAATGCTGGGGTGGTTTCAAGCAGCTCACGGAAATGGTGCTGCGCGAGGACAAGAGCCGGAAGGTCGTCTGGGCGGGCAGCAACTACGTGCACGACCGCTCGGCTTACCCGCCGGCGCAGTTTTTCAATCTGACGGGCAACACGAGCCTAGTGTCGCTCCCAGCGCTGATCAAGCGCGCGGACTGGGTGATCTCCAACGACAGCGGTCCGATGCACCTCGCGGCGGCGCTGGGCGTGAAGGTCATGGGGATCTTCGGCCCGACCGATCCGCGGCTCTTCGGGCCGTATCCGCTCAATGCGCCGAGCAACGTGGTGGTGCAGGCGCCGGTGGGCGACCTGAAGCTGCTGTCGGCCAAGGACGTTTACTCGCGTTTCCAAAAGGCGCGGGCACGCTTCAAGTAACCTTTTTCCCATGCTCGATCCCAAACTGATCCGCGAAACGCCGGACGCCGTCCGCGCGGCGATTGCCAAGAAACATCTCGAGGTCGACCTCGACGCCGTGCTCGCGATCGACGCCTCGTGGCGGGCGCTGCTGCACGACGTCGAGGCGCTGCGCGCGAAGTCGAAAAGCGCCAACACCGAGATGGTGAAGCTGCCGAAGGGCTCGCCGGAGTTCATCGCGAAGGTCGCGGAGATGAAGGCGGTGTCGGGCCAGGTGAAGGAGAAGGAGACCCAGCTCAAGGAGACCGAGGAGAAGTTCAAGCAGGCCATGCTCTCGATCCCCAACCTCCCGCACGCGAGCGTGCCCGAGGGCCGCACGCCGGAGGAGAACGTGGTGTTCGCGACCCATGGCGACGTGACGGCGGTCTCGCCGGCCGCGCTGCCGCACTGGGAGATCCCCGGCTTCGAGAAGCTCTTCGATTTTGCGCGTGGCGCGAAGGTGACGGGTGCGGGCTTCCCGTTTTATGTCGGCGACGGTGCGCGCATCGTGCGGGCGCTGCTGCACTTCTTTTTGGATGAGGACGGCAAGGCCGGCTACACCGAGGTGAACCCGCCGATCTTTGTGAATGCCGCGAGCGCGACGGCGACGGGGCAGCTGCCCGACAAGGAAGGGCAGATGTATGAGACGACGCCGGATCATCTCTATGCCGTGCCGACGGCCGAGGTGCCGCTGACGAATTTCTTCCGCGACGAGATCGTCGAGGAGTCGGCGCTGCCGATCCTCCGCTGCGCCTACACGCCGTGTTTCCGCCGTGAGGCGGGCAGCTACGGCAAGGATGTGCGCGGGCTCAACCGCCTGCATCAGTTCGACAAGGTGGACCTGCTGAAGTGGGTCCACCCCAGCACGAGCTACGACGAGCTCGACAAGCTGCGGAATGAAGCGGAGCGGCTTCTGCAGAAGCTCGGTCTGCCCTATCGCGTGCTGCTGATGTGCGGCGGAGACCTCGGTTTCTCGCAGTCGAAGAAGTACGATCTCGAAGTGTGGTCGGCCGGACAGAAGCGCTGGCTGGAAGTTTCGAGCTGCTCGAATTTCGAATCGTTCCAGGCGCGGCGCGCGCAGATCCGTTTCCGTTCGAAGGAGAGCGGCAAGCCGGAGCTCGTGCACACGCTCAACGGCTCGGGCCTCGCGGTGCCGCGCGTGCTCGCGGCGCTGCTGGAGAACAATCTCCAGGCGGACGGACGGGTGAAGATCCCGGCGCCGCTCGTGCCGTATTTCGGCAAGGAATACCTCACTTTCGCGTGAATGTGATCCGGGAGCGTGCGTGGGTGAGCGGGCCACCAGCCCGCACCCCATGAAAAAGGCGGACGGGCCGCCCGCGCTCCCCGAATGCGCCGCCCGGCTGGCGGACGCCGTCCCGCGGACGAGACTCCATCCGGCGGTTATGGCGTGGGCGGACGCGTGTTCGAAGCGAACACCCTGGGCGGTGGCGTTTTCAGGCGGGGCGGATTCGCTGGCGTTGCTGTTGCTGCTCTGGGCTCATTGGCCCGAGCGGCGCGAGCGGCTGCGGGCGTTGCATTTCAACCATCGCCTCCGCGGACGGGCGTCGCAGGCCGACGAACGCTTTTGCGCGAAGGTGTGCGCCGCGCTGGGCGTGAACTATGTAAGCGCCGTGTGGAAGGATTCTCATCGCGGCGCCAGCGAAGCGGAAGCGCGGGTGGCGCGGATGAAGTTTTTTCACACGGAGGGCCGCGTGCTGTGGCTGGGGCACCAGCAGGACGATATTGCCGAGACGATGCTGATGCGGCTGGCGCGGGGCAGCGGCACGGCGGGGCTCGCCGCCCCGCGGCCGGTCCATGCGGTGGCGGGCGGGCGGGTGCATCTGCGCCCTCTGCTCACGTTGAAGAAAAGCGAGCTCGTGACGGCGTTGAACGGGGCAGGGGGCCGCTGGCGCGAGGACGCGAGCAATGCTGGCGACTACTTTTTCCGGAACCGCGTGCGACACGAGGTGCTGCCGGCCTGGGCGGAGGCGGCGCAGCGCGATGCCTTGGCCGGGGCGGCTCATGCGCGCGAATTATTGGAGGAGGACGATGTCGCGCTGGAGGCGTGGCTCGACCAGTTGCAGCCCTTTCGCGCCGACGGGGCGCTAGGTTTGCGGAAGCTCTCGGACCAGCCGCGAGGATTGGTGAGGAGGGCCTTGCACCGCTGGCTGCTGGCGCAACCGAAGGCGGGCGGGTTATCCCGACAGGGTTTCGAGTCGCTGCTGGCGGCGGTCGAGCGCGGCACGGCGACGCGGCACAGTCTTGGCCGCGAGGGTTTTGCGGTGATCCACGGCGGGGTGCTACGTTTCGAACCGGCTGGAAAACCTCGGGGCAGATTCCTCGGGAGCGCCAATTGACTTATCGCGGGGGAACATACAGCTTCTCCCTTCACTCCAAATACGGAAATGTCCGAACCCGAAAATAAAAAGTCCCGCCGCGCCCTGAAAAATCTCCCGCCGGATCGCTTTCAGCCGAAGATGTTGATCTTCTGGCTGGTGCTCGTCGGCGCAGTCGTAGGGCTGCTGATGTGGTCGCCGACCCTCAACACCGCGCCGGATATCCTGAGCATTCAGGAGGTCGTGGAGCGTGCCGAGGCGCGCAATATCAACGACGCCGACCCGCGCAAGATTGCGGTCATCCGTCCGGACCCGAGCGGCGGTTCGCGTGACTGGCACATTGTCACCGGCCAGAGCCGCAAAACGGCGAACGATCCATGGAAGGATTTCCGTGCTTCCGGCCGCCTGACGGACGCGAACATGGAGCGCCTGCAAAAATCCAAGCTCTTCACCGAACAGCCGGCCACGACGGTCATGGCGTCCATCGCGGCACAGCTCATTCCGATCCTCATCGTGATCGGCCTGCTTTATTTCCTCTTCGTGCGGCAGCTCCGTCAGGCCGGGCGCGGTGCGCTCAGCTTCGGCAAGAGCCGCGCCAAGCTCCTCACCCGCGACCGGGACAAGATCACGTTCGCGGATGTCGCGGGATGTGACGAGGCGAAGGAAGAGGTTTCCGAGGTTGTCGAGTTCCTCAAGGACCCGAAGAAATTCACCAAAATGGGCGGCCGGATTCCGAAGGGCATTTTGATGGTCGGCCCTCCCGGCACGGGCAAAACCTTGCTCGCGAAAGCGGTGGCTGGCGAGGCTGACGTGCCTTTCTTCAGCATCTCGGGTTCGGACTTCGTCGAGATGTTCGTCGGCGTGGGCGCGAGCCGCGTCCGGGACATGTTTGAACAGGGCCGCAAGAGCGCGCCCTGCCTGATCTTCATCGATGAAATCGACGCCGTCGGTCGCCAGCGCGGCGCCGGTCTCGGCGGTGGCAACGACGAACGCGAGCAGACGCTCAACTCTCTCCTGGTCGAGATGGACGGCTTCGACACCACCGAAGGCGTCATCATCATCGCGGCGACCAACCGCCCCGACGTGCTCGACAGCGCCCTGCTGCGGCCCGGTCGGTTCGACCGCCAGATCTATGTGGACCTGCCCGACCTCAACGGTCGCGAGCAGATCCTGCGGGTGCACGCCAAGCGCATCAGCCTCGCGGACAGCGTGGAACTTTCCGTGATCGCCCGCGGCACGCCCGGCCTGTCCGGTGCCGAGCTGGCGAACCTGCTCAACGAGGCCGCGCTGCTGGCGGCCCGCCGCGGCAAGAAGAAGGTCGAGATGATCGACGTCGAGGACGCGCGGGAAAAAGTGCAGTTCGGCCGCGAACGCCGCCGTCTGATGGACGACGACGAGAAGAAGCTGACGGCCTATCACGAGGCCGGCCACGCCCTCGTCCAGGCCCTGCTCGACGACGGTCACATGCCGGTGCACAAGGTCACGATCATCCCCCGTGGACGCAGCCTTGGCAGCACGATGTTCATCCCGAAGAAGGACGTGTTGACCCAGGAAAAGAAGAAGCTCGAGATCCGCATCGCGACGGGTTGCGGCGGACGGATTGCCGAGGAGGTCGTGCTCAACGACATCTCCAACGG
This sequence comes from Verrucomicrobiota bacterium, assembly GCA_026398065.1. Taxonomy (GTDB): domain Bacteria; phylum Verrucomicrobiota; class Verrucomicrobiia; order Opitutales; family Opitutaceae; genus GAS368. Next base: position 17,167 of record JAPLTR010000284.1, read on the forward strand.
CGCGTCCGGCGACATCCTCATGGTGACCAAGATCGCGCGCCACATGGTGTGCGACTGGGGCATGAGCCCCCTCGGCATGATCGCGTTCGGCGAGAGCAACGACACCGTCTTCCTTGGCCGCGAGATCACGCGCAGCCAGCCGTATTCCGAGGAGACCGCACGCAAGATCGACGCCGAGGTCTTCCGGATTGTCGATGAACAGTATCGTCGCGCGAAGGAGTTGATCACGACGCACCGCGCGGGACTCGACAAGATCGCCGAGGCCCTGCTGGAGCACGAGACGATCGAAGGCCGCCACGTGCTGGAAATCCTTCAGCACGGGGAAATCCGTTCGCCCATCGTGATGCCGCTGCCTCCCAAACTGGAGGACAAGTCGGCCGAGAAGAAGATCGCCGACAAGGCGCCCAGCCCCGGGGACATCGGTGGCCATGCGGCCCCGAGCCCGCATCCGGCCTGATCGAAGGCCGGAGTTTACGTAGGCAGCGTAAGTGTAAATTCAAGGACCGGCACTCGCCGGTCCTTTTTTTACGCCTTGGCCTTGCGCTAATAGGGCGCAACAGTATGCGCTTATTCCCATATGAAAATTTGCTGTATTGGAGCCGGTTACGTAGGCGGTCCGACGATGGCGATGATCGCCCTCAAGGCCCCCAACATCGAGGTCCGCGTGGTCGACATGAACCCGGCCCGCATCGCGGCTTGGAATTCCGATACGCTCCCGATCTATGAGCCCGGCCTCGACGAGGTCGTGCGGCAGACGCGGGGGAAGAATCTTTTTTTCACCACCGAGGTGCATGAGGCGATCCGGGCGGCGGACATCATCTTCGTGGCGGTCAACACCCCGACGAAGACCTACGGTGTCGGTGCAGGCCGGGCGGCCGATCTTCGCTTCATCGAGTCGGTCGCGCGGACCATCGCCGAACAGGCCAACGGGCCAAAGATCATCGTCGAGAAGTCGACGATCCCGGTGAAGACCGCTGAGACAATCAAGGACATCCTCGCGGCCAATTCGCGCGGGTTTAAGTTCGAGGTGTTGTCCAACCCCGAATTCCTCGCGGAAGGCACGGCCATCGCGGACCTGCACATGCCGGACCGCGTCCTGATCGGCGGCGAGCGCACGCCCGGTGGCGAGGTCGCGGTGCAGACCCTCGTCGATGTCTACGCCCACTGGGTGCCGCGCGACCGCATCATCACGACTAACCTCTGGTCGAGCGAACTTTCCAAACTGGTCGCCAACGCGTTTCTCGCGCAGCGCATTTCCTCCATTAATTCGATCTCGGCGCTCTGTGAGGCGACGGGTGCGGATGTGGACGAGGTGGCCAATGCCATCGGCAAGGACTCGCGCATCGGTCCGAAATTCCTGAAGGCCTCGGTCGGCTTCGGCGGCTCGTGCTTCCAGAAGGACATTCTGAATCTGGTCTACCTGTGTGAGAGCTTCGGCCTGCCCGAGGTGGCGGCCTACTGGGAGAGTGTGGTGAAGATGAACGACTGGCAGAAGCACCGTTTCGCCGGAAAGATCGTGCGCTCGCTCTTCAATTCGGTCGCGGACAAGAAGATCGCCATCCTGGGATTTGCATTCAAGAAGGACACGAACGACACCCGGGAGTCGGCGGCCATCGCGGTGTGCCGCGACCTGTTATCGGAACAAGCCCGCGTGATCGTTTACGACCCCAAAGTACCGGCTGAGGAAATCCGCCGCGACGTCATCGCCGGAGCGAAAGAGGCGCTGGCAGGCGCCGATTCGCGCCTGACCGTCGCGAAGACCGCCTACGAGGCGGTCGATGGCGCGCACGCCGTGGCCATCGTGACCGAGTGGGACGAGTTCAAGAAGCTCGACTACGCGAAGGTCTTCGCCGGGATGCAGAAGCCGGCCTTCATCTTCGACGGCCGCAACATTCTCGATCTCGCGGCCCTGCGAAAGCTCGGCTTCCGCGCCCACGGCATCGGTAAGTAAGGGCCGCGGCGTCCCCTCGTCACCCGGCTGGAGCCTGATCCGGCCGGGCAGGGTCGCGGCCAAGGAAACGATAAAAAATATCGCTTGCACTTGGCGGCGGAAGGTTGCTTCTTCTCGATCTCTTTCATGCACCCGTAGCTCAATTGGATAGAGCGTCTGACTACGGATCAGAAGGTTTG
>JAPLTR010000913.1 GCA_026398065.1 Verrucomicrobiota bacterium
GTGACGAGCGTCTCATAACCCGGGGCCGACACGATAAAGTGGATGTGCGCCGGCCTATAAGGTGATCTTTTGGCGGCTCGCAAAAGCTCACCAACGGGGCCGTCCGTTGGAGCCGGGTATGCGGTCGGCGTGAGCGCCATAACCTCAAAGGTGCCGTTTTCATCTGTCTTGAAACGGCCTCGCAGATTATAGTCGGGTTGCTTCTCATCCTGGTTCTCATAAAAGCCATTGGTCGCGGCCTGCCAGGTGTCGAGAATCGCGCCCTTGATCGGAGTTTTGGTCCCAAAATCAAAAACTCGTCCAGAGATCCGGACGCGCACCCCCGCAGTGTCATCACTGAAGGTGGAAGCACCTCTATCGCGGAAGGGGGCGCCCGCACGCAAGAATGGCCCCACCAAGGCATAGCCCACGGGCTGGCCGGGCTCCTCGTGATTGAGGGTTTCGATGAGTTGGCTCACTCCGATGACGTCACCAAATAAGAGGAATTCATTTCTTTCCAGGCCGGTTATCGCCGCCATCCTACGCATATAGTCCCAGGCAAACTCCCATTCCTCGTCCGTCGGCTTCATCTCGTTGACGCAGGCGTGCAGATGTTTGATCAGTACCGCCACGATAAAATTCAGCCTGGGGTCCTCAATGTTTGAGTAGGCCTTCAGCACTTTTTCTGTAAAACCCTTCGTATCCATGAGTAACTCCTCTCGTGCCGGAAAGGCCGGCGTCTGTGCCACTGTGGGATCGGTTGAGTTCTAAAAGGCGAAACAATCGCAGCCCAAGGACCACAGCCCGGACTCGCTGAGCACCCACCGGTGCGTTTTTGCTCCGGGGGCGTGAGCGTGGCCGCATTGCTGCTGCCGCATCTGTGCCACACCCTGGGGCGCGTACCCGCCGTGAGTCTTAACCGGCGACCAGTCGGGACTGATGGGCAGTGGCGGCGGGCCCAGGCCCTCGAACTCGCCCGCACCGAAAACGACCCGGCCTCCGACGATGGTCAGGACCGATTCGAGGTGCTTGATCTGCTCTTCCGGAATTGAAAAGTAGTCCGCGGAGAGCACACTAAGATCGGCTAATTGCCCCGGCACCAGTGAACCTTTCTTGCTCTCCTCGGTAGAGAACCAACTGCTCCCGACGGTATAGAGACGGAGCGCCTCCAGGAGGTCGAGGCGGTTGCTCTCCGGGTAGAGCACAGTGCCCCCAACGGTCTTGCCAGTGATCAGCCAGTAAAGTGAGACAAACGGGTTGTAGCTTGAGACTCGGGTTGCGTCCGTGCCCGCGCCGACAGGGACGCCCAACTCGAGCATCCGCCGGATCGGCGGGGTGCGCTGGGCTTGTTTGGCGCCGTATCGATCCACGAAATATTCGCCCTGGAAGGCCATCCGGTCTTGCACCGCGATGCCACCGCCAAGCGCCTTGATACGCTCGATGTTGCGATCAGAGATGGTTTCGCAATGGTCAAAGAACCAGTGCAGGCCGTTGAAGGGAACTTCACCATTCACTTCTTCATAGATTTTTAAGGCGCGGCTGATCGTCTCGTCGTAGGTTGCGTGCAGGCGAAACGGCCAACGGTTTTCAACGAGGTGACGGATAACCGCCTGGAGTTCGTCCTCCATCACTACCGGCATTTCCGGGCGTGGCTCGAGAAAGTCTTCGAAATCAGCCGCGGAGAAGACGAGCATCTCGCCGCCGCCGTTCATCCGGTAGAAGTCATCGCCCTCGCCAGGCTTCGTCATCCCCGTCCAGCGCTGAAAGTCTGCCAACTCTTCCTTGGGCTTCTGAGTGAACAGGTTATAAGCAAAACGGACGGTCAGCTCGCCACGCCGGTGTAGTTCATTGATGACGCCGTAGTCGTCCGGGTAATTCTGAAAACCACCACCCGCATCAATGACGCTGGTAATGCCGAAGCGGTTGAGTTCGCGCATGAACTGGCGCGTGGAGTTCATCTGATCGGTGGGCGAAAGCTTCGGTCCTTTGGCGAGCGTGGAATATAGAATCATCGCGTTCGGGCGAGCGATGAGCAGCCCTGTCGGATTCCCTTGCTTATCTCGCTGAATTTCGCCCCCAGGCGGGTCGGGCGTGTCTTTCGTGTACCCGACGGCGCGCAGGGCCGCGCCGTTCAACCAGGCACGGTCGTAAAGGTGCAGGACGAACACCGGCGTGTCCGGCGCGGCTGCATTGATCTCCTCCAGAGTCGGCATGCGGCGCTCGGCGAACTGGAACTCCGTCCAGCCACCGATCACTCTGACCCACTGCGGGGGCGGCGTTCGCGCGGCTTGCTCCTTCAACAGGCGCAGCGCATCCGCGAGCGACGGCACGCCATCCCAGCGCAGCTCCATGTTGTAGTTGAGGCCGCCGCGGATCGGATGCATGTGCGAATCGTTGAGGCCGGGGATGACCGTCCGGCTCTTCCCGTCAATCACTTTCGTCGCCGGTCCACCCAGCCGAATAATCTCGTCATTGGTACCGGCGGCACTGATCTTATCGTCCTGGATAGCGATTGCTTCTACAAATGAAGGCACTCCATTTGTGGCAATCTTGGCGTTATGCAGTATGATATCGGCCGGCATGTGGGCTCCTTTTTAGGTAAAAGCAGGGACAATGTCCCAATCTGTTATTTGGGCAGAGGCCGCGGAACGATGTATTCGGGAAACTTCGTCGCTGGAGCTCCGTGTACCATAGTATAGGCGTATTCTACACCCGCGCCGTAGGCCCCATAATGGCTCTTCACGATATCCATGACCGCATCATACGTGTCGCGCTCGGCCCAATCACGCTGCCATTCGAGCATCACGGAGAGCGAAGTGACCGGCTTTGCCCCAGCCTGGATCACCCGCTTCATGGCGTTGTCGTGAGCGAGTTGGCTGATATCGCCGCAGCAGTCTTCAACGACATAGACTTCGTAGCCGTCGTAAATCGCCTGCACCGTCGGCAACGCCACGCAGGTCTCAGTCCATAGTCCGGACAACACGATCTTTTTCCGGCCGGTCCTCTCGATCGCGGCGACGAAGTTCTTGTCGTCCCAAGAGTTCATGGAGGTCCGTTCAATAGGCGTCTGGCTCGGGAAGACTGCCTGGATCTGCGGCCAGAGATTGCCGCTGAAACTCTTGGTTTCCACCGTGGACAAGACCACGGGGACCTCGAAAACCCTGGCGGTTTTCGCGAGCGCCACGTTGTTGTTAATGATCATTTGGCGGTCAAAATTGGCAACACCAAAGAGCATCTGGGGTTGGAGATCGATAATCGCGACCACGCAGTTGTCCGGGGTCAGCAGTCCTTTTTCGCTCCGCTTGGAACGACTACTGGTTTGAGACATGACTTCCTCCGCCTTGATGTGGTTTAGAAAATGCTAATGAGATCGGGTGATCTGAAAACCTGGGTTCTCCAAGTCTGTTGGACCGTTTAGATCATGGAGTGCAAGGGATCGTGGGGCCTACGGAAAAGCAGCATTGAAGAATATCTATAAAGTAGGGGCGGA
>JAPLTR010000682.1 GCA_026398065.1 Verrucomicrobiota bacterium
ACCGCCACCGCCAAAGCCGCGCTCGCCCTGCTCCCGCCCGGCCCGCACCGCGTCGTCCTTCGCGCCCGCGGCCTCACGCGCCTGTGGATCGACGGCACGCTCGTCGCCACGACCAAGCCCCACCGGGGTGTCTCCGGCGGACACGAGCCGATGACGCCCATTGCCACGCCACCCCATCCCGGCCTGCGCCCCGTGCCCTTTGGCCTTCAGGAAGTCTTCGGCGAAATCACCGTGAAACCCGGCGCGAAAAACCGCGTCGTCGTCGAAAGCCTCCTCGGCGGCAAAGCCTACCGCCCCGACCCCGGCGAACTCTGCGTCGCCCTCGAGACCGCCGACGGCCGCTCGTTTGATCTTCTCCAGGCCGCCGGCGCCAGATCCGAACCCGTCCCGCTCACCGATGCGGCCATCACGTCGACGCTCGCCGCCCTCGAACGCTCCCTCGACGCCCTCGACGACCAGACCCGCCTGGCCGCCGCCGCGAGCCAGGATGCGTTCTGGCAGAAACGCCACGCCGTCGCCACCGACTGGGCCCGGAGTCATCCCGCTCCGCCCGTGCCGGTGGCCGCCAATAAAGCCCATCCCATCGATGCGTTTCTGCAGGGCAAAATCGACCGCGCCGTCGCCGAGGCGGCCAAAGCCCCGGTCGCCGAGGCCCGTGATTTCCACGCCAACCTCCTGCCCATCCTGAAAAACGAGTGTTTCCGCTGCCACGGCGAAAAGGAAAAGGGCGGGCTCAAGCTGAACTCTCTCGCCGCCGCCATGAAGGGCGGCAAATCGGATGCTCCGGCGGTCGTCCCCGGCGATCCCGCGAAGAGCGAGCTGATGCACCGTCTCCGCACCACCGACGACGAGGAGCGCATGCCCCCGAAAGGCGACGGCCTGAAGCCCGCGCAGATCGCCGCGCTCGAAACGTGGATTGCGTCCGGCGCCAAGTGGCCCGCGCCTCCCGTCCCGCCCGAAGCCGTCGCGCCGTCACCCGTCCTCGGCGACGCCGCGTTTCTCCGTCGCCTCTCTTTCGATACGGTCGGCGTGCCGCCCACCGAGGCCGAGGTGCGCGCCTTCCTCGCGGATCGCTCCGCCGACAAACGCGCCCGGGCCATCGACCGCCTCCTCGCCGACGACCGCTGGGCCGATCATTGGGTGAGCTACTGGCAGGACGTGCTCGCGGAAAATCCCAGCATGCTGAAGCCCAGTCTCAACAACAGCGGTCCTTTCCGCTTCTTCCTTCACGAGGCGTTGCGCGACGGCAAGGCGATGGACCGCCTCGTGACCGAGCTGATCCTGCTGCGGGGCAGCGAGCGCGAGGGGGGCAGCGCCGGCTTCGGCCTCGCCGCCGACAATGACGCGCCCTTTGCCGCCAAGGGCCAGATCGTCGCCGGTGCGTTTCTCGGCATCGAGCTTCAGTGCGCGCGCTGCCACGACTCGCCCTATCACAGCACCAAACAGCGTGACCTCTACGCGCTCGCCGCTTTCTTCGAGCGCAAGCCCGTCACCGTTCCCGCGAGCAGCACCGTTCCCGCTGCGTTTTTTGAGAAAAAAGCCCGCGAATCCCTTATCCAGGTTTCGTTGAAACCCCGCGAGCCCGTCGCGCCCGAGTGGCCCTTCGCCGCGGTCACAGGCGCTGCCGACGACGCCTCGGTCCTCGCGCTGATGCAGGAGCCGAAGGACGCGCGCGAACGTCTCGCCGCCCTCGTCACCGCCCCGCAAAACACCCGCTTCGCCCAGGTGATCGTCAACCGCCTCTGGCAGCGCCTCATCGGCGTCGGTTTCGTCGAGCCCGTGCAGGACTGGGAGGGCCACCCCGCGAGCCATCCCGAGCTGCTGCAATGGCTTTCGCACGAGTTCGTCGCCCACGGCTACGATGTGAAACACGTCGTGCGCCTCATCTTCACCTCGCAGATCTACCAGCGGGCCGCGACCGGGCGCAATCGCGCCGCCACGCCCGATCAGCGCTTCTTCGCCGCGCCCGAGGCCCGCCGCCTCACCGCCGAGCAGGTCGTTGATTCCCTGTTCTCCACCTCGGGACAGACGATGCCGGTCGAGGAGTTGACGCTCGATCCCGACGCCCGCCGCGGGGCCGACACCTTCATCTCGCTCGGAACGCCGACCCGCTCCTGGATGCTCGCCAGCCTTTCCAACGAGCGTGATCGCCCCAGTCTCGCCCTGCCGCGGGCTCAGGCGATCGCCGATGTGCTGGAGGCGTTTGGCTGGACCGCCTCGCGCCAGAGCCCGCTCAACGCCCGCGAGTGCGACCCCAATGTCCTCCAGCCCGGCGTGCTCGCCAACAGCACGATCTCCGTCTGGGTCACGCGCGCCGCCGCCGGCAGCCCGCTCGCCGATCTCGCCGTGAACGCCGCCAGCCCCGAGGCGCTCATGGACAGCGTGTTTCTCCGCTTCTACAGCCGTCTGCCGACGAGCGAAGAGCGTCTCTCCCTTGTCCGCGCCCTCGCGCCGGACTTTGCAAAGCGCCTTGTGCCCGCCGCCGAGATCCGTCCGGTCCCTCCCGAGCCCGCCTACTACGAGGACGTCGTGTGGAGTCTCCTCAACACCCGCGAATTCGTCTGGCTCCCGTAGCCCCCCCATCCATGAATCGCCGCGAATTTCTCGCCACCTCCGCCGGTGCCCTGCTGCTCCCGTCATTCGTGCGCGCCGCCGGTGCCGCGCCCGCAGCCTCTCCCGCTGACGCCGTCCTCAAGGGCAAAGCCGAGCATGTCATCTCCATCTGGCTCGGCGGCGGCATGGGCCAGATCGACACGTTTGACCCGAAGCGACGCGGCGACCCGAAGAAGAAAATCCCCGGCTCCTACTACGACAGTATTCCGACCGCGGTGTCGGGCGTGAGCGTGTGCGAACACCTGAAGCTCACCGCGCCGCTCATGGACCGCGTCACCGCCGTTCGCACAGTGCACCACGATGTGATCGACGAGCACGCCGCGGCCTCCAATCGCATGCACACCGGCCGCATCGTGAGCGGCACCGCCGTCTACCCATCGCTCGGCTCCGTCATCGCCCATGAGCGCCGGGCCGTCGCCGAGGGTGTGCCGCCCTATGTCCTCATCGGTTATCCCAACGTCTCCCGCGGGCCCGGTTTCCTCGGCGCGACAGCCGGCTATCTCTATCTCACCGAGACCAGCCAGGGCCCCGCCGGACTCTCGCGTCCGCCGGGGATCACGCCCGACCGCCAGTCCCGCCGCGAGGCGTTGCTCGGCGGCCTCCGCCACGGTAGTGTCAGCACCGATACGCGCTTGAGCGACTACGACGCCGCTATCGACCAGAGCCTGAAACTGAGCGGCCCCGACTTCACGCGCAGTTTCCGCCTCGAGGAGGAAAAGGCCGACCTCCGTACGCGCTACGGCGGCGAGTTTGGCCAGCGCTGCCTCCTCGCGCGGCGGCTCGTCGAGCGGGGCGTGCGCTTCATCGAGGTCTCGCACAACCTGAACTTCATCAACGGCGCCGGCTGGGACGTCCACAACGACGGCATCCTCCGCCAGGACGGCCTGATCCGTGAGCTGGATACCGCCTTCTCCGCGCTGATCACCGATCTCGAGGCGCGCCGCCTGCTCGACCAGACGCTCATCCTCATCACGGGCGAGTTCGGCCGCCCGCCCGAGTTCGACAGCGGCGGCGGTCGCGGCCACCAGGGCACGACGTTCACCTGCGTGCTCGCCGGCGGCGGCCTGCGCCACCGTGGCGCCTACGGCGAGACCGACGAGCTTGCGCGCAAGCCCGTCAAGTCTCCCGTTTCCGTCCCCGACCTCTTCGCGACCGTCCACGCCGCCGTCGGCATCGACCCCACGAAGAACCTCTACGACGGCGACCGGCCCGTGCCGATCACCGACGGCGGCAAGCCCATCGCCGCCTTGTTCGCCTGATCTCAGACGGCGGTGAGGGCGGGCGCCTTCGGGAAGTCGATGGCGGTCTGGGCCACGTGGTTCGTGTAGTTCGTGAGGATGTTGAGCGCGACGTGCGCGACCGTCTCGACGATCTCGGCGTCGCTGGCGCCGGCGGCGCGGACTGCGGCCAGGGTCTCGTCGGACACGAGGCCGCGGGCCTCGACGACGGCGGCGGCGAATTTGAGGATCGCGTCGGTCTTCGCATCGGCGGCCTGGAGCCGGCGGGCGTCAAGGATGGCGTCCGGGGTGAGGCCGGCGCCCTTGCCCAGGAGGCTGTGGGCCGAGAGGCAGTAGTCGCAGGCGTTGGTTTCCCCGATGGCGAGCGCGAGCTGTTCGCGGACCCGGGCGGAGAGCACGCCGGTGGCCAGCGTGCCGGACAGGCCGAGGTAGGCCTGGAGTGCGGTGGGCGAATTGCCCAGCGTGCGCATGAGATTCGGGACCTTGCCGAGTTTGGCCTTCACGGCCGTGAAGAGTTCGGCGGTCTGACCGGTGGCGTTGATGGGATCGAGGGCAGGGATGCGTGACATGATGTGATCTTTCGTTTTTCGATGGTTGTTGTTTGGTCCGACCGGAAAATTCCGGCCGGAGAAAGGGGAGGGCTACGGGCGTTTGGCCGGATCGCGGCCGAGCCAGTACAGCGGGTAGCGGCCGGGATGGACGGCGTTGTTGAACAGGACCGCGATGACCACGATGCCCACCGCCCCGAGCAGGGTCGGGGTGAGCAGGAAGTTCCAGTCGGGCTGCGTGAGAAACACGATCACCGGATTCGACCCCGCCGGGGCGTGCACGGTGCGCGTGGCGAACATCAGGATCACCGCCGTGCCCAGGGCGAGGCTCAGGGCCCAGGTCTGGGGCCCGAGGATTTTTAGAAACACCAGCCCGACCAGCGAACTGAGCACGTGGCCTGCAACGACGTTGCGCGGCTGGGCAAAGGGCGCGTCGGGCAACCCGAAGAGAAACACGCAGCTCGCGCCCAGCGAGCCAAGCAGCAGGGGCTGGTGGCTGAGCGTCGCGAGCGTGCCGACGAAGCCGATGGCCAGCGCCGCGCCCACCCCGGCGAGGGCGATCTTGGGCGAGGGGAGCCGTGGCGGCAGTGCGACCTGCTGGCCGCGAAATTTCTTCAGGTAAGAGAGCATCGAAGGAAAAACGGAGAGCGGTGGAGCGGAGCGAAGCGCGAATCAGGGCGCCGGCGTGGCGCGCTCCTTGGTCGCCAGCCGGGCTTCGAGTTCGGCGATGCGGCGCTTGAGCGGCGCGGCGGCCGTTTCGATTTCCTCGGCGGTGAAGCGCGGCGTGATGAACTTCGGGCAGTTCCAATCGAAGCCGGTCACGCGGATGCGAAACATCCGTTCGACCGCGCGGACCGGGATGCCCTCGGGCGCGAGCTCGGCGGCGAGGGCGGGATTGGCCTTGGCGGAGATGACCTCGGCGTGGCCGTTGAGCTTGAGCCGGGTGCGTTGCGCATAGTCCATCAGGAAGAGCGCGACCCGGTCGTTGGCCGCCAAGTTGCCGGTGCTGAGCAACTGCCGGTTGCCGGGGAAGTCGGCGAAGCCGAGCGTATGTGCGTCGAGGACCTTGAGGAAGCCGCGCGGGCCGCCCCGGTGCTGGATGTAGGGCCAGCCGTCTTCGGTGACCGTTCCCAGGTAAAAGCTGTCCCGGCTCTGGATGAAAAGCGCCTCGTCCTCGCCCAGCGCATCCGGGCCGGGCGCGGGCGGGACGGACTGGGACCGGCCATAGTAGGCCTCCTGCGCGCGGAGGACGGCGGGCGTCAGGGCGGTGCTGATGAAGTGGTGGGCCATGGAGAATACTAGATAGACAAGTCTGTTTAGTTGCAAGTGTAAAATAGACAAATCTGTCTATTTTGTTGCGAGCGCCTCTCCAGCCGGTAACTTCAGCTTCATGATCGCCCCGGAAACCTCCTCGCCCAAACGCGACCACCTCATGGCGACCGCCTGGCGGTTGTTTTGCCGCGACGGTTACCGGGCGGTGGGGATCGATCTGATTTTGGCGGAGGCCGGGGTGGCGAAGATGACCCTGTACAATCACTTTGCCTCGAAGGAGGACCTGATCCTCGCGATCCTCGAAAAACGAGATCGCGAGCTGCGTGCCGCCATCGCCGCGACCGTCGAGGCGGCGGGGCGCTCGCCCACCCGGCGTCTGCTCGCGGTGTTCGACTGGCACGAGGGCTGGTTCGGTACGCCGGAATTTCGCGGCTGCGGCTTCATCCGGGCGATGAGCGAATACCCCGACCCCGCTCATCCGATTCACCAACTGTCGTGGCGGCACAAGGTGGCGGTGAGGGAAATGCTCGCGGGGCTGTGCGCCGACGCGGGCGCGAAGGACCCCGCCACCCTCGCGGAGACCCTCAACACCCTGCTCGACGGGGCGATCATCGCCGCCCATGCGACTCAGACGACGACTCCGGCGGTATCCGCGCGGACCGTCGCGGCGTCATTGCTGAAACTGGCCGTCGCCTGACGGGCCGCGGCGACCCGGAACTTTCGTGCGGCGGAGGACGCGGGCTTGCTCCTCGCTCCGTCCGTCGCATCGTTTTCCCTCGGTCTTTTTTCCCCCATGAGTAATTCCCCAAATGCAGTGACGGCGTCGCGCCCGGTTTCGATGCTCGGCTGGAGCGTGGTCGCGCTCCTCGGTGCCGTGTCCATCGGCATCCTCGCCTGGTCGCGCGGCGAACACGTCAACGCCCTCTGGATGGTCGTCGCCGCGCTGTGCGTGTTTGCGATCAGCTACCGGTTCCACTCGGCCTGGCTCATGGCCAAGGTCCTGACGCTCGACGAACTCCGGGCCACGCCCGCGACCGTCAATGCCGATGGCCGCGACTTCGTGAAGACCAACAAATGGGTGGTGTTCGGCCACCATTTCGCCGCCATCGCCGGCCCCGGCCCGCTCGTCGGTCCCGTGCTCGCGGCGCAGTTTGGCTACCTGCCCGGCCTGCTTTGGATGCTCGTCGGCGCCACGATGGGCGGCGCGGTGCATGACTCGGTGATCTTGTTCTGCTCCACGCGCCGGCGGGGAAAATCCCTCGGCCAGATGGTGCGTGACGAGGTAGGGCCCTTTGCCGGCGGCGTCGCGCTCGTGAGCATCGTCGCGATCATGGTGATTCTGCTCGCCGTGCTCGCGCTCGTCGTCGTCAAGGCCCTCGCCGAGAGCCCCTGGGGGCTCTTCACCATCGCCTGCACGATGCCGATCGCGGTGGTCATGGGCCTCGCCATGCGCGGGGTCGGTCACAGTGGCAAGGGGCTCGCCGTGATCAGTGTGCTGGGCGTCGCCGCGCTCCTCGCCGCGGTCTGGGGCGGCCAGTATCTGCACGGCACGGAGCTGGAAAAATGGCTCACGCTCAACGGCACCACCCTCGCGTGGTGGATCATGGGCTACG
>JAPLTR010000553.1 GCA_026398065.1 Verrucomicrobiota bacterium
TAGAGTCCGGAAAGCAGAGGGTGAAACTCGGGGGCGCAGGGCGGGGACGGGCGGGCGCGGGGTGTGAGCGCGGCGGGAAATATAAAAGCAAGTCGATGGACGCTGGAGACGCCGGGGTATTTGTAGCAAATGTCATACGCGGTGGGATTACAATGGCGGTTTTGTTTATGACATAGGGTTTCTCGGGAGGGGCTGGCTGGAGGGCCACGCCCGGCGGGGCCGGGCTCGCAATGACAGGACGGGGGAGGGGCGATGGCGCCCGAACGGCGTCGGCAAGACCGACGCCCTACACGGAGCGGGGGCGGATCGGCGAAGGGCTTTTGGCGATACGCGGCGAGCGATCGGCCCGGGGGTGGGGCCGCGGAGGCGGGGAGCCTGGGCTCCGGCAGGGGCGGTGGTGTGGGGGGCCTTGACTCCGGCCGGCTGGACGCGGGGCTGGGTCAGCGTTTCACGGGGTGGGGTTTGCCCTTCGCGTTGATCGCGACGTAGGTGAAAATGCCCGCGGTCACGCGGCGGCGGTGGCGCTCCGGGTCGCGCTGGACCCAGACCTCGACCTTGATCCGGATGGAGGTGCGGCCGATCGTCAGGAGGCTCGCGTAACAGGTCACCGTGTCGCCCACATAGACCGGCGCGGAGAAGGTCATCGCGTCGATGGCGACGGTGACGACGCGGCTGCGGGAAAACGTGCGCGCAAGTACGGCGCCGCCCAAGTCCATCTGGGAGACGAGCCAGCCGCCGAAGATGTCGCCGTTGGCGTTGGTGTCGGCGGGCATGGCGATGGTGCGCATGACCAGTTCCCCATCGGGCGTGATGAGGGGCGAGGCGGATTCGGAGGCGGTGGCGGCAGGTACGGCTTTGGAACGCGACATAGGCCGTCAGTCTGGCCGAAAGGGGGCGGGGGAGCAAGCGGGGGGCGGAGGGCGGGAGGGCGGAGATCGGGGATCGGAGTTCGGAGGGCGGGGGAAGGGCAGCTGGATTGCCACGCCCGGCGGGGCCGGGCTCGCAATGACAGGAGGGGAGGAGGGTAGCTGGATGGCCATGCACCGGCGTAAAACTTGAACCACAGAGGCACAGAGACACGGAGAAAACCGCCCGGAAAGATCCCGGCGGCCTCGGTCCCGGGCGAGTCTCAGGGTTAGGCGGAAGGGTGGCTGGATTGCCACGCCCGGCGGGGCCGGGCTCGCAATGACAGGGAGGGTGGGGGCGGGGTGAGGGCGGGAAGGGGCGAGGGTGCCCGAACGGCGTCGGCAAGACCGACGCCCTACAGTGGGCGGAGGGCACGGCGACCAATGATCGGCGGGGGCCTTTCACTTAATGCCTCACGCTTACTGCCGACGGCTTGCACCGGACGTTGCGCGGCATCGACAAGGGGGCGGTCGGGCCTACGATGGGCCCCCTCCCGGTCTCCCCTTTGGCCGGAACGAACTACACCCTCCCTTTCCTGTCAGTCCCAGTCCCTGCATGTCCTTTCTGTCCCGTCACCGGTCAGTTGTCGTCGTAGTGCTCCTGATGGTCGTGGCCGGAGGGGTGGGGGCGTGGTGGAACCGGGCGCGGGTGGACCGCTCGCGCGTGTATCGCATCGGCTATGGCAACGACCGGCCCCTGCACTTTGTGGGGGCGGACGGCGCGCCGACGGGGCTGGCGGTGGAACTCGTGCGCGAGGCGGCGCGGCGGAAGGGCATCCAGCTCGAGTGGGTCCTCGACTCGGGGTTCAACCAGGCGAGGATGGACCTGTGGGTGCTGCTCACGATCCGGACGGACCGGCCGAAGACGGCCCATCTCACGGAGCCGTACCTGCGGGCGGAGAGCAGTTTTCTGGTGGCGGCGGGTGGGCCGATCCGGGACGTGAGCCAGCTCGCCCGCGCGCGCGTGAGCCACATCAGTTCGGCGGCCAATCGCGACATCGTGAAGAAGATGCTGCCGGAATCGACTTCGGTGCCGTGTCCGGGGAGTCCGGAGGCGTTGCAGGAATTGATCGATGGCCGGGTGGACGCGGCGTTTCTCGACCAGTACGCGCTGTTTGCGTCGTTGCTGCGCGGGGAGCGGTCGATCCCGCTGCGCGTGCTGCCGAACCACACGCCGCAGCGGCACATGGCGCTGGCCGCGCGGTACGACACCGCGGCGGTGGCCGAGGAGATCCGTGACGGCATGAAGGCGATGGTGGCCGACGGCACGATCGTGCCGCTGGTGGAGCGCTGGGTCTTCATTCCCAATCTGACGACGGATGTGATCGGCGAACTGGCCGAGGAGCAGCGCCACGTGCGCTGGCTGGTGTTGGGGATCGGTGGGCTCTCGACGCTGCTGCTGGGCACGGCCTGGCTGGCGGTCGCCGCGCGCCGGAGCGCGGGGCAGGCGCGGCGGACGGAGACGCTGCTCCGCAAGATCGCGGACCGGGTGCCCGGGGTGGTGTTTCAATACCGGCTGCGGCCGGACGGCACGGCGTGTTTCCCCTATGCGAGCGAGGCCCTGCGCCAGATGTGCCGGGTGAGTCCGGAGGAGGTGCGCGAGGATGCGACCAAGGTGTTGGCCAACGTGCATCCGGACGATCTCGCGGTGTTGCGCGCGACGATCCAGACCTCGGCGCGCGACCTCACGCCGTGGCTCCACGAGTACCGCGTGCGGTTTGCCGACGGCACGGAGCGCTGGCACCTGGGCAACGCGCAGCCGCAGCGCGAGGCCGACGGGTCGGTGCTCTGGCACGGGTTCATCTCGGATGTCACCGAGCAGAAGGCGGCGGCGGCGGCGTTGCTGAACCTCGAGCGGAAGATCCAGGAGACGCAGAAGCTGGAGAGCCTGGGGGTGCTCGCGGGCGGGATCGCGCACGATTTCAACAACCTGCTCACGGGCATCCTGGGCAACAGCACGCTGGCGGGGCTGGAGCTGCCGGCGGGTTCGCCGGTGCAGACCAATCTCGAATCGATCCGGCGCGCCTCGCTGCGCGCGGCCGACCTGTGCAAGCAGATGCTGGCGTACTCGGGCAAGGGCCGGTTCCTCGTGAAGGCGGTCGGGCTCAACGGGCTCGTCGAGGAGACCACGCAGCTCCTGAAGCTCTCGATCAGCAAGCAGGCAGTGTTGCGCTTCAACCTCGCGCCGAACCTCCCGGCGGTGGAGGGCGATGCGACGCAGCTCCGGCAGGTGATCATGAACCTCGTGATCAACGCCTCGGAGGCCATCGGGGCGAAGAGCGGCGTGATCAGCATCAACACGGGGCTGACGCGGGTGGACCGCGCGTACCTGGGCGGCACGATCCTCGCACCGGAGCTGAAGCCCGGCACCTATGTCTATCTCGAGGTCTCGGACAACGGACACGGGATGGACGCGGACACGCAGGCGAAGATCTTCGACCCGTTTTTCACGACGAAGTTTACCGGGCGCGGGCTGGGGCTGGCGGCGGTGCTGGGGATCGTGCGCGGCCACAAGGGGGCGCTGAAGGTGTACTCGGAAGTGGGGCGGGGGACGACGTTCAAGATCTTGCTGCCGTGCGCGGAGTTTCCGGCGGAGCCGGCCGAGGGGGCGGCGCCGAACGGGACCGGCTGGCGCGGCCAGGGGACGGTGCTGGTGGTGGACGACGAGGAGACGGTGCGCAGCACGGCGGCGCTGGTGCTAAAGCGCCTGGGCTTCGACGTGGCGCTGGCGGCGGACGGGCGCGAGGCGGTGGAGATTTTCCGCGCGACGCCGGAGCGGTTTGCGCTGGTGCTGATGGACCTGACGATGCCGCACCTGGACGGCGCGAAGGCGTTTACGGAGCTGCGGCGCCTCCGGTCCGACGTGTGCGTGGTGCTGATGAGCGGCTTTAACGAGGAGGAGGCGATCTCGCAGTTTGCGGGGAAGGGCCTCGGGGGATTTTTGCAGAAGCCGTTTCAGTACGAGACGCTCAGCGCGATCCTCCGCACGGCGCTGGAGGGGCGGGGGAAGGTGCGGTAGGCGGGGGGGCGAGAGGCGCGAGGGAGTCGGGGTGTGAGGGCCCTCCTACCGTTTCGGAACCGGGCCCGGGGCGGTGGGCCACTCGCTCACGCTCGCGGCTACCGGGGGCGCGGCTATGGCTGAGTCCACTCGCTCACGCTCGCGGCTACCGAGGGCGCGGCGACGGCTGAGTCCACTCGCTCACGCTCGCGGCTACGATTAAGGCAGATGCCCGGCGGTCAGTCGTCGTTCCAGATGCGGCCGATGGCGCTGCCGGCGTGCTGGCAGGCGGGGCATTTGCACGGGGCGAACAGGGGCACGGCGCCGTGTTTGCCGCAGGCGGCGCAATAGACGGTCTCGCATTTCTGGCAGCGATAGAGCTTGGTGCCGTTGTCGGTGCTGTGGCAGTGCGGACATTGAGACTGGGTGCCCATAGGAAAAACGTCTGCGACGCGGACGGGGCCGCGGGTCGAAGTGGAGGCTTGAAAAAACGTGGGTACGGCCGCGGGAAGCACCGGGGAGCGAGGTGATCCTGTAGATGAGGTTGTGACAACTCCGGCGGGCATGGGGGACGGGGGATAGTTGGGTTGCTATTGGCGGCTAGCAGGAAGGGGTAAGAGGGTGGGGAAGCTCCAAGGACCAAGCGCCAAGGACCAAGGGGGGATGACTAATGTCTAATAACGAATGACGGGTGAGGAATGGCGAAGGAGGGAGTGGGGTGGGGAATGACGGAGGGAGCGGGGCGAGGATGCTCGGAAGGTGTGTCATCTCTTGGGGGCGTGGTCGGAGCATGGTAGGGGCGTGGCGGCGGGCTCACTCAGGGCGGCGGGGCGGGGAGTAAAGGACTTTGCGATAAATGGGCATCAGGGAGAGTTTAACAGAAGCCTGGGCGCGGTGCCCGGGAGGTTGGGAAAATTTTCCGGGAGAATTTCCCGGTTTGGACCGAGGGGGGCGGGGGGCGCTTTTCCCGTAACTAATTCCCGGGCGGGCCGTGTTTCCCGGGGTGCAAGTGTGGTTAAAATCGGCCGGGGCCGCGTGGCGGCGGGGGGCGGGGGCGTCATTCGGTTTGCTACCGGGGCGGGGGTGCGGCTATGCCCGTGGCCCAATGCGCGCTCACCCCCAGCGATGGTTTGGCCGGCCTTTGATCTGGCTGGTGGCGGGGCTGGTCGCGGGCGGGACGGTGCTGGCGCAACGGGGGCGCGGGGGTGGCGGCGGGGGCTATGGCGGCGGCGGACAGATCTACGTGCCGCCGGGCACGAAGACGGCGCGGGAGATCGGGTCGCGCAGCACGGGCACGCCGATGTGGGAGAACCCGGAGGGGTTCCGGAGCGACGTGTTTACGATGGCGCGGCTGCGCTACGACACGGCGGCGCGGCCGAACTACGAGTGGCGGGGGTTCAGGGGCGCGTGGAGCACGGATTTACCCGACGAGGACCTGAACATTTCGTGGAGGCTCGCGCTGGCGCTGACGGAAGGGGAGGTGGCGGGGCTGCGGGCGTACCTGCAGAACGGGGGCTTCATGTTGATGACGGATTTCTGGGGCGACGAGGCGATGGCGCACGTGGAGCGGATGTTTGCGGCGATTTTGCCGGGGTCGCATTTCGAGGAGCTGCCGATCGAGCATCCGTTGTACCGGTGCGTGTTTAACATCCGGGAAAAGGCGCAGGTGCCCAACATCCGCATCGGCCTGAAGGTGCCGGGGTCGAAGATCCACCACCGCGTGATCTTCGACGCGAAGGGCCGCATCATGGTGATGGGCCTGCACAACTCGGACGACAGCGACGGCTGGGAACGCGAGGGCGAGGATGTGGAGTATTTCAAGACGCTCTGGTTCGATGGGCCGTTGGATCGGCCTGTGGTTGGCAATGCTGGCGACGCTCGTCACCGCCCCGGCCCAGGTGGTCGCGCCGACGATTCACACCGTCAGTGTGGATGATGGCGACAATCTCCGTCTGGGTTCGATCCTCACGCTGCGGTTTACCGCCACGGCGGGGTCTTTGCCCATTGATCGGGCGGTGTTTGTCTATGCCAACACCTCCGCCCCCGGCGGCACGGTGACCCGAGTCCTCGAAACGACGACGCCCGCGACCGGAGTGGTCACGGCCGCCGTGACGGATGACTGGCCCGCCGGCGAGTACCGGCTCACGGGCGTGACGCTGGAAAATGCGCTCGGTCAACCGACCTTCACGAGTTCCACCTCTTTGCCGCCCGGATCGTGGGCCTTCGCCCCGCCGGGGCCCAGCGAGTCGCTGTTCCTCACCCGGTTTGTGGTGACGGGTACGCGCCCCTATGTCCGGCCGGTGCTCACGGCCCTCTCCCGCAGCGGATCGGCGGAGGTGGCGGCCGGCTCGACGGTGATTTTTCGCCCGACGGTCACGCCGGGTTCCTCCGCATTGGGGAGCGTATCGGTCACGTTGAAAGATCCCAACGGGGCCAGTATCTTCACCACTTCCAGTGATGTCTCCCAGGTCGCCGTGACACTCCCGGCCTTCGCGATCAGCGGCAAATATACGGTGGAGCACGTTTTGCTCTTCGATGAGGCGCGGACCAGCACCCTGTACTTTCGCACCGGCCAGATTGGCACGTTTCCCGGCCCGGTCGTCCAAAATGTGGCGATGGCCGGGGCGGATTTCACGCTAACCGGAGGGGTGGGCGATCCGGTGTTTCCAACGCTGACATCCCACACGCTCAACAGCGCCAGCGTGAAGCTGGGCGACACCGTGTCCGTCGACTACGCGATCGTCCCTGGAAATCGCCGGGTCAAATCCGTGACGTTCTATTTCAAAGGGCCGGTCGGAACCAAAGCGGTCGCAGCGGTATCGGACGCGAGCACGGGCAGGGCCTCTCTGGTGGTACCCGCTGCCTGGGTGAGCGGCCGCTATGCGCTTGAGCGTGTGGAACTCGTCGATGTGGGCGACTACACCGCCACTTATGAGGCGTCGGGCCGCCTGATCTTGTACGCTCCCGTCGGCCTGAAGTCCCCGGGGTCCCACGACTTCAATCTCGCGGCCAGGGCGTTTACGCTGGCGGATGGGATCGCCCCGCTGCCGGTGATCGTGACGCAGCCTCAGGACGCGACGCCGGAGCCGGGGGCAACGGTGCAATTCCGCATCTCGGCGGTCAGTCCCGCAGGATTTGATTTCGAGTGGTACGAGGGCGTGGCGGGCGACACCCGCAAGCAAGTATCGCGGGGTGGGTCGGCCTTCTCGGCCCGGGCGACGACCAACACCTCGTATTGGGTGCGGGTGTTCAACTCCTACGGCTCGGTCAACAGCCGCACGGCCACGGTCACGCCGCGGTTTGCGAGCGCGGTGCCGACCTTCCTTTCCCAGCCGCAGTCCGTCACCGTGGGCGCCGGAAACGGGGTCGATGTTCGCGCCAATGTGACCGGGCTCGGGCCGATGACGTTTCAATGGTTCCAAAACGGCGAGCCCGTCCCGGGCGCGACGACGGCGGTGCTCCAGGCGGCAGCCCAGCCCGCGACGGCGGGAACCTACTACCTCGTGGTGACCAATGCGGGCGGCTCCGTGCGGTCCAAGAGCGTGGAGGTCGTCATCACGGAAAAGCCCCGCATTCTCGCCCAATCCCTGAGCCAGTCGGTGAAGGTGGGTGACCGGGTGACCTTCGATGTGACCGCGACGGGTGGAGACCTGCGTCAGGATTGGGGGAAAGACGGCGCAGCGCTGACGGGAGTGTCCGGTTCCACCTACATGATCGAAAGCGTCCAGCCTCGTGATGCGGGCCGCTATAGCTACCACGCCGGCAATCTGAGCGGCAGTGTCGATGGGACCCCCATCGTTCTGTCGGTCATCGACCGCGATCCGCCGGTCTTTGCGCCCCTCGACTCCGATCTCTATGTCATGGTGGGGCAGCGCACGGGATTTTCTGTATACGCCGACACCAAAGCCATCGCGATCGGCGGGACACCGCCGCCGGGCTGCTCCTGGTCGGCGGAGGGCAGTCTGTTCAGTGGCGCGCCCACCCAGGCCGGCACCTACACGGTGACGTTTACCGCGAGCAATGCTGCCGGCAGCACTTCGCGCACGGTCACGATCCGGGTCCTGGTGCAGCCCTTCGCCCCCATTTTCATCACCCACCCAAAATCCCAACAGGCCTACGTCGATCAGCCGGTGCTCCTCTCGGGCAAGGCCATGGGCGCCGAACTCAATGGCGACTACGTCACGTATCAGTGGAGACGCGACGGCGTGCTCCTGCCGTTTGCCAAGTCACCATTTCTCGAACTCCCGGCGGTGCGACTCGGCGATGCAGGCACCTACATCCTTGAGGCCCGCACCAACTACGGCACGACGGCCTCGCAACCCGCCATCCTCACGGTGCTGCCGCCGATCGCGCCGCCGGCGATCTCCGCGCAGCCCCAGTCCCGCACCCTCGCGCCCGGCGCGGATCTCACCCTGAGTGTGACCGCCACGAGCGCCGCCCCGGCCACGTACCAATGGTACCGCAATGGGGTCGCCGTGGCCGGGGCCACTGCCGCCAGTCTGATGCTCACCAAGGTCGAGGCTCCGCAAACCGGATCCTACACCGTGGAGGTGGGCAATCCCGCCGGTAAGACCACCAGTCAGGCGGCGACCGTGGCCCTCGACGAAGTGGTGCCCGGCCACCTGACCAATCTTTCCGTGCGCTCACTGAGCTCGCCGGGCGATCGCACGTTGATCGCCGGGTTTTCCGTGAAGGGTACGCGGAGCAAGCCGATGCTGCTGCGGGTCGTCGGTCCCCAGCTCCGGCTGTTCGGCCTCGAAGAATTCCTGGGGGATCCCAAGCTGAAGCTCGTCAAGGACGGAGCCACCGTCGCGGTGAATGACAACTGGTCGAGCACGAACAATCGGATTCCGCTCACCGAGGTGACGAAACGGCTCGGAGCGTTTGCGTTGACCGATTATTCCGCCGATGCGGCGATCACTTTGCCGCTCGACGCCGGAACCTACAACCTCGTCGGTGGCACGACATTTCCGGCGAGTGGCACGGTCCTGATCGAACTTTACGATGCCGAGGACAGCTTTGGCCGCGTGACGTCGCGACTGACCAACGTCTCGGCCCGCAGTCAGGTGGGCATCGGAGCGGAGGTGCTGATCACGGGCTTGGTCGTCGCGGGCCAGACTCCTTGTCGGCTGCTGGTGCGCGGCATCGGCCCCGGGCTCGCCGCGTTTGGCCTCGGTGGCACCCTGGCGGCCCCCCGTCTGCAGGTCTTTCGTGGGTCCACGCTGGTCGCCGAGAACACCAACTGGGCGACCCAAGCCGCCGAGATGACCAACGCGGGCCAGTCTGTGGGAGCGTTTGCCCTGCGTGCGGCCGATCGCGACACCGGGATGGTCACCTCGCTCCCTCCCGGGGCTTACACCGTCGTGCTGTCCGGGACCGGCGACACCACGGGCATCGGTTTGATCGAACTCTACGCGCTGCCATGAGCTGTTTTTTCAGCCGGTTTTCTTTCGTCTTCTGGGCCGGGCTGGCGCTCGCCGCCGCGTTGCCCGCCGCGGCGCAGACGCCGGCCGTCATGCTGCTGGTCAAGAGCGACCGCTACATGCAGCGCTCCGCGGCGGTGCTGTCCCCGGACGGAGTGCGGATGGGATTCGTCGTCGAGTTTTCGACGCCGCCGGCCGCCGGCCTCACCGTCCAGCTCCGTCCGCCCTCGGGCCCGGCGGTCCCACTGACCCGCGATGCCGATGGCACGTTCGGCGTCGACCGCGCGTTTGCGACGGCGGGTGAGCTGGAGAGCGCGTTTCCGGACGGCCTCTACACCCTCACCACTGCGGGAGGCGGAACGCCGACGACGCTCACGTTTTTGGTGTCGACGGGTGCGACCGCCGCGCCGGTGACCGTCACCAACTTCGACGCCCTGCAGGTCCTGACCGAGCCGGCGGTCACAGTGAACTGGCAGACGATCCGCGGTG
This sequence comes from Verrucomicrobiota bacterium, assembly GCA_026398065.1. Taxonomy (GTDB): domain Bacteria; phylum Verrucomicrobiota; class Verrucomicrobiia; order Opitutales; family Opitutaceae; genus GAS368. The sequence continues at coordinate 9,816 of JAPLTR010000553.1, forward strand.
CGAGAGCGGACGATTTTCTCTCCCTGTCCATCGAGCGTCCCGACGAGTCCGAGGTGTTTTCCACGCCCGATTCCTTCCGCGGTGACGCCACCTCGGTGTTTGTCCCCAACCTTCCGGTCGATGTCCCGCTGACCGGCCATTTGGAGTACGCCCGGGTGACGGCCACCGTGCTCAACGGCGGTGCCACCCAGTTGGGCGCGGGCCGCGGCTTTGGCGTGGAATTTTCCCTGCGTCGGACGCCGCCGCCGGTGGTGCCGCCCCGGATTACCTCGCAGCCCGTGGCGGTCGCCGTGGGTGGCGGCGGGAGTGTCCGGCTGAGTGTGATCGCCTCGGGGACGGGACCGTTTACCTATCAGTGGCAGAAAAACGGCGCGTCCATCGCGGGCGCGGTCGAGCGCGAACTGGTCATTGCCAGCGCGCAGGCGTCGGACGCCGGCCTTTACACCGTGGTGGTGACGGGGCCGACGGGCCGGACGGTGAGCGAGCCGGCGCAGGTCGCGGTCGGGCCCTCGGTCCGATTCTCGCTCTTCGCGGGTGTCCTCGGGCAGCCGGGCAGTGCGGATGGCCCGCTGGCGACCGCCCGTTTTTCCGGGGTGGCGGGCCTGGTGTTCGATGCCGCGGGCAACGCCTACGTCTCCGACGGTGGCAACCAATGCATCCGCCGCATCTCCGCGGAGGGGGTGGTGAGCACGTTTGCGGGCCTGCCCGGGGGCCAGGGATTTGTCGACGGATCGGGGACGACCGCCCGCTTCGGCGGGACCGGCGCACTCGCGCTCGATGCCGCCGGAAATCTCTATGTGGCGGACGGTGGCAACTTCGCCGTGCGCAAGATTTCTCCCGCCGGCGTGGTGTCCACGCTTGCCGGAGGGACCGAGGGCACGGCCGATGGCACGGGCCGGGCCGCCCGGTTTCGTAGCATTTCCGGCCTCGCAGTCGATCCGGCGGGAAATGTGTACGTGGCGGACATATATGGCTGCACGATCCGCAAGATCACCCCGGCCGGGGTCGTCACGACGCTGGCCGGAGTCGCGGGCCAGGCCGACACGGTGGACGGCAGGGGCGCGGCCGCGCGGCTGGCCTTTCCCACCGGCCTGACGATCGATGCGCGTGGCGTGCTGTGGGTGGCGGAGTCGGAAAGCGGCGCGATCCGCCAGGTGACGACGGCGGGTGAGGTCACGACCTTTTTCATCGCAGCGGACCGGCAGAGTTACCGGTTCAAGGGCATCGTGGTCGATCGCGACGGCTATGTGTATGTGACCAATACGTCGGGGGTCACGGGTACCGTGATGCGTTTCGCCCCCAATGGCGCGCTCAACGGCGGCGATTGGCCCAGGTATGCGGATTTTACCGCGAATCCGTATGGCCTGAGCTGGTTTTACCCCGTGGCCCTCGCGTTCGATGGCCGGGGCGGACTCTACGTGCCGGATACCTTGAACGGAGCGATCCTGAAGGTCGTCTATCCCATCGGGAGCGGCGAGTCCGGCATCCGGATCGCCACCGCGCCGAAATCGCATGTCATCGTCCCGGGTGGCAGCGCCGTGCTGACGGTCGCGGCGACGGGACCGATGGTTTCCTACCAATGGCGGCGGAACGGGGTGCCCATCCCCGGTGCCACCACCGTGCGGCTGCAGGTGCCGGCGGTCACCGCGGCCACAGCCGGTGACTACACCGTGCTGTTGAGCAACGCGGCGGGCAGTCTGGTCTCAACCGTGGCGACGCTTTCGCTCGGCACCGGTGGCGAGGGTGGGCGCCTGACCAATCTCTCGATTCGCGCCCAAGCCGGGACGGATGCGCAGATGCTGGTCGTGGGGCTGGCGGTGGCCGGCGGGGCCGGCGGAACCAAGCCGGTGCTGCTGCGGGCCATCGGCCCTGGCCTGACCGAGTTTGGCGTGACCGGTGCGCTCGCGGATCCGGTGCTGTCGGTCTACCGCGGCAGCCAGCCGGTCACGACCAACGACAACTGGGACGGCTCAGCGTCGCTGGCCGGCACCTTTGCACGAGTGGGGGCGTTTCCGCTGAGGTCCGGTTCGCTCGATGCCGCCGTGACCAATGATTTTGGGGCGGCCGCCTACTCGGTGCAAGTGACGGGAAAAACCGGCGCGTCGGGGATCGTGCTCGCAGAGATCTACGACGCCACGGCGGCGGGTGCCTCCTCCGGGGCGTGCGGGTCTATGCGGGCGGTGAAGTGATCGCGACCAATGAGAAGTGGGGCTTTGACCCCCTGTTGACGACGCTCGGCCGGAGCGTGGGAGCCTTTGAGCTGAAGGAGGGCAACGATTCGGCGCTCATCCTCACGCTCGCGCCCGGCACTTATTCCGCCCAGGTCAGCGGTGCCGCCGCGACCACGGGCGTGGCGCTCATCGAGCTCTACGAGCTGCCGTGAAACAGTGGCCTCCTGCCCGGCCGCGGGGGCACGGTGCAACACCTCCTCCAGGCGGTCGGCTTCGCGGCGGTGGGCGTTCAGGAGAGAGGGAGGCTTGGTGCCGGTGTGCGCCGGGTGACGAGCGACGAGTGGGTCCGTTGGCCGCGGCTTGCGTCGGGGCGCGGGGTGGATTCGTTGGGGCATGCGTTTTTCTCGAACGACGGTTTGGGGAGCGGGCGGGGTCGCCGGGGCGCTGGTGCTCGCGGGCTTGAGCGGCTGCGTGGCGGAGGCGGGCGTGGGGAAACCGGCGCGGATGCCAACCGCGCTGGCCCCGATCCCGGCGCCGCGACCAGAAGTGTCGGACCGCACGGTGCTCGCGGCGGCGCTCGAGGCGGCGGGGCGGGAGGACGGGGCCGCGGTGACGGCGGCATTGCAGAGTTTACCGACGGTGGAGCGGGGGGCAGTGGTGCGGGCGTTCGGCACGGCCGTCGCGCGACAGGACCTGGACCGGGCGGACCGCGTGGTGCAGGCGATGCCGGCGGGGGTGTTGCAGGCGCAGGCGGTGGAGGCCGTCGGACGCGTGCGGGCGGAGCGGGAGCCGGACACCGCGGTGGCGTGGGCGCTCGCCTGGCCCCAGGCGGCGACAGCGGTCGCGGCGCGGCAGGCGGTGGCTGAGGAACGCGCGGGGCACGATCCGCGCGGGACGGTGCAGCAGGTGCTGGCGCTGCCCGTGTCGCCGGCGCGGAACGAGCTGCTGGGCTTCGCGGTGGCGGCGTGGGCGCGGCGCGACCCGACGGCGGCGACGGGCTGGGTGCGGGACTTTGCGGCGGGAGACGTGAAGACGCTCGTGGCGACGAGCCTGGGGTTTGCGCTGGCGCAGACGGAGCCGCAGCGGGCGGTCGAGGTTGTCGAGTGGGTGCCGGCGGGCCGCGACCGGTGGCTCGTGGTCGGCGCGATCGGGCAGACCTGGGTGGCGAGCAATCCCGGCGAGGCGTGGCGCTGGGCGGGCCAGCTCCCGGCGGGCGAGGCGCGCGAGGCGGCGCTTGCGGGGATCGAGACGGGGCTCGGCGGGGCGCGTTCGCGGCGGCCGGCGGGCGGCGTGGCCAACGCGGGCCTGCGGATCGGCGGGGCCGGACTGGTCGGGGGCGATGCCGGCCTGGGCCAGCTCGCCGCGGAGGCCGGGGAGGTAGCGGGCCGCCAGCTCCTCCAGGCGGAACGTG
>JAPLTR010000182.1 GCA_026398065.1 Verrucomicrobiota bacterium
GAAGACACGATGCTCATGTTGCGAGGCTACGGGCCCGCGCACGATTAATCTATCCGTTCCGACGCCGATCCAACCTCTGCCGACGTCAGCGCTTGCGCGACGCGGCCACCATCGCCAGGCCCCGCTCCGCCGCCTGAAGCAGGGCGTCGCGAGCGACAGGCTTGGTGAGGTAGGCGAGCGCACCCTCGCGGGCGGCGCGGGTGGCGAGCTCGTCGGACGGGCTGCCGGTGACGAAGATCACCGGGATCAATCGGTCCTGCTCGCGAACCGCGGCCAGCACGTCGAGGCCGGTGCCGTCCGGCAGGTGAAGGTCGGAGACCACCACCGAGCAGGCCCCGCAGCCGATCGCCACGAGAGCAGCCTGAACGGTATCGGCGACCCGAACTTCCCACCCGTCGTTCTCGAACACGCGCTGATGGAGCGCGGCCATGATGGGATCGTCTTCCACCACGAGCACGGTGCGAGCGGGATGGCCGGCGCGGGTCATGACCTCGCCCCGCTTCCGTCGCGCCGGAGGCGCGAGCCTCTCACCGTGTGTTCGCAATGCGTGGCGGCCTCGCCCATGACGTGATCCAAGAAGCGCGAAGCAGCACGATCCGGGCCAGCCGCCGCGACCCCGCGATCTCCCGAAGAAGCTGCGACGGGTCGCGAGCTTGCGACGTCGCAAGGGCGCCTCCACAGCGTCACGCGTGTCGCGGCGGCACGGCGCTCCTCATGCCGTTTCCCCGTATGCCCTCCGAAGCGAAGCGCGCCATGCGCCCCCGCGTGCCCTCTCGCGCCGAGGTACAGAACTTTCGCAGACTCTAGCCGTATCCCCCACATGGCCTCTCCCTCGCGTTGTTTACCAGCGCTGCTGGTTGCCTTCGCCTGTCAGCCCGGAACTGCGGGCCCTCCCCCTCACCAAGTCGACAGCCCCCCCACCCGCGACGCCGCCAGCTCGACCGCACCTCCGGACCTGCCGGCTCCCAGCGCGACCGTGCGACGCCGAGCACGCCAGCCGCCCCACCTTCGACCGGTGGAAGCTGCCAGAGGGCGCGGTGCGCGGCGAGGCCATGCGCCTCGCGATGCCGCCTCCGCGATGGAACCCGCAGGACGGCCTGACGGGCATTCCCGCCAAACCGGGCGTCGCCATCTCGGCCGCGGCCATGGCAACGCTCGCCTCCATCCTCCGCGCCCCGCGCGGATTCGACGACCAGGTGCAGACCAAAACGGTATTCCCCGGCGATGCCGAGCTTGCCGCAATTCATTAGTCCCCGCCCTTCCTCACCGTTGCTCAGCGTGCGAGCGCTGCGACCAACGCTGGAACGACGAGCCAGGCAATTCCCTTCAAGAAGAAGAGAACGAACACCCCAAGCCCCGCGCGCTGAAGGAACGTGACCGGGTGAACGCCACGTCGTGGCTCGCGCGTCGTATCTTCCTGTTTCACTCCCATGATGCTGCCTCCACTTCCACCAAGCGACGCCATTCGGCGACACGCCCCGAGAGCCCGACGCTCTCCAGGAATTCCATATCCAAGCGCACTTCCGGCTCGCCGCAGGTAACGATGCCCGCCAGCGCGTCCACCGCATGAATGGCCGCGAGGAGCGCCCGCGGACCCGCGGGAACGCAACGCGGCGTATGGTGATAGGCAACGCATTCGACGATGCCGAAGGGAACTCCGGCCGCCCAGAGCGTCGCAGCGCCGGCCGCGGCGTGCGTCGCGCCGAGGAGCTCCTTCTCCACCTGGTCGGCGCGTTCGCCGGTGTCGACCACCCGCGCGCGCACCTTGGCGTAGGTGGCGGGGTGCTGGATGGCGAGGACCAGCTCGCCGATGTTGTGGACGATGGCCGCGGTGAAGGGATCGTCACCCAGGTCGAGCCCTTGCGCGAAGGTCCGCGCCAGCCGCGCGGTGCGCACCGAATACAGCTGAAAGCGCTCGAGCGAGAAGGTGTTGCCAGCGTTGGCAAAGGCCGCCGTGAACACCTGCGCGT
>JAPLTR010000888.1 GCA_026398065.1 Verrucomicrobiota bacterium
CAGCAGGAAATCCTTCGGGAAGAAATCGATCAGGCAAAACGGCCGCTCGCCCGCCTTCCGCGCCGTCAGGTGCCGCGAATAGTTTTCGATGCCGTTGCAGAAGCCCATTTCCTGGAGCATCTCCAGGTCGTAGTTCGTCCGCATGCGGATGCGCTGCGCCTCGAGGTACTGGCCGTTCTTCTCGAAAAACGCCACGCGCTCGTCCAGCTCCGCGCGGATCGCCGCGATGGCCGGCTCCAGCTTGCCGCGGCTCGTCACGTATTGGTTCGCCGGGTACAGGTCGAACTGCTCCAGCGTCCGCAGCACCTCGCCCGTGAGCGGGTCGAACTCGCTCAGCGCGTCCACGTCGTCACCGAAGAACTCCACGCGCAGCCCGTGTTCCAGGTACGCCGGCATCACGTCCACCGTGTCGCCGCGCACGCGGAAGCGCCCCGGCTTCAGCTCGTAGTCGTTCCGCTCGTAGATGTTATCCACGAGGCGTTCCAGAAACCGCTGCCGCCCGTAGGGCAGGCCGCGCCGCAGCGAGATGCGCATCTCGGAAAACTCCTCGGGCGAGCCGAGGCCGTAGATGCACGACACGCTCGCCACCACGATCACGTCGCGCCGCGACACCAGCGAACTCGTCGCCGAGATGCGCAGGCGCTCGATCTCCTCGTTGATCGACGAGTCTTTCTCGATGAAGGTGTCGCTCGACGGGATGTAGGCCTCGGGCTGGTAGTAGTCGTAGTAGCTGACGAAGTACTCGACCGCGTTGTCCGGGAAGAAATTCTTGAACTCCGAGTAGAGCTGCGCGGCGAGGGTCTTGTTGTGCGAGATGTTCTGCGTCGGCCGTTGCGTCCGCGGGATCACGTTCGCCATGGTGTACGTCTTGCCCGACCCCGTGTAGCCGTGGAGGGTCTGGTGGTTGTTGCCCGCGTTGACCGACGCGACGAGCTTCTCTATGGCCTGGGGCGGGTCGCCGGTCGGCTGGTAGTCGGACGCGATGGTGAACTTCATCGCCCCACCGAAAACCACCGACCTGAACTTCGCAACTCCACCGTGTGGCTACCACCGCCGTGCTCCGGCCTTGAAGAATTTGAAGGAAACGTGATCTTTGTCCCGTGAACTGGCTCAAGCGTATCTTCACTCCCACGCCGCCCGCGCCCTCGCTAGTCAAGGCGCTGACACCTGAAGAGCGGGCGAGTGCCCTGAAAGAAATCGACGAATACGCGGGCCGGGACGTGGCCGCGGCCTTTCGTACGGAGGCGGAGATTGTCGACGGTGTGACCGAGGTCGTCGGCGATGAGTTTGACTCCGTGATCATCCGATTTCAGTTGCTGCGGCACCTGTGGGAATGGGGAGATCGTCGAAGAAATGGAAACCGCGCGCTCCAAGGGTCAGTTTGTGCGCGGCTATTCCTACTACCACATGCAGGACACGGAGCACGCCGTCGGAGGCCACGGGGTCTATCTCGCCTACGGCGCTACCGAAGAGGGCGCCGCCGCGGCCACCCGCATCGCGCATGAGATCTGCGACGCCCTGCGTGACGAGGGATTGAAAGTGGACTGGGATGGCACCCCGCAACGCCGTGTTTTGGTGAAGCTCGATTGGAAACGCCGGCGCGGACCACGCTGTTCCGCCCCGAGCCGTTAGTGGCTCCGCCGCCAGGCCGCACATCGGCCCGCGGCGTCACTTACTCAGCTGTGGCGGATAGAAATACCCCATGGTCTGCGTCGTGACATCGTTGCGGTAGAGCGGGTCCTCCATCAGCCACGGGCGGCTGATTTCGGTCGGGGCCGTCGTCGTGTAGATGCGCAGCTCCCCGTCCATCGCCACGATCATCTCCTCGCGCCAGTCGCCGAGAAAATCCGCGATCGCCACAATCCGGGACGACGGTAGCTGGCCCACCTCCTTTTTCGGCCACTGGTAAATCTTCTTCCCGGACACATACATCTTGGTGGTGCCGCCCAGCCAGAAGAGCGCCTTGGGCGCGAGTTCGCCAAGGTCCTCGCGGTTGATGAGCTTCCCGCTTGCCGAATAGAGCCACCAGCCGGTCCCGCCCTTCGATTCGCCTGCATAGCACTCGATGCCGGGCTCGTCCGGGATGATGTCCCCCACCATCCCCTGGCTGTGCACATGGACGGTCTTCTCCGGGTTGCCCCAGATCTCCGCACCGGTCCGCGCATCGTGCAGCGCCACCCCGCCGCGCGGCTGGCCCTTTTCGAGTCCATAAAAAATCTCCAGGCCCGGCCGCTGCGGATCGAAATCCGCCACGTAGCACACGTCGGGATGACCCTTTTTCGTGTTCCAGAGCGGCTTGCCGGCGTGGGTGAGCGCGGCCGAGCCGAGGATGATCTCGTCCTTGCCGTCTCCGTTGACGTCGACGGCGTGCAGGCCGTGCATCCCCTGCCCGCGATAGCTCTCGTCCGCGCCGGACGCCTCCCAGTACCAGAGCGGCTTCAGCTCCGGAGTGTAGGCCTGCACCTTGATGATCCGGTAGGTGCCGCGCACCACCACGAGGTGGGGCCGTTTGCCATCGAGGTACGCCACGCCCATGAGATTGCGCGAGGAATAGTTGTAGTCGTCAAACCCGTCGCGGCTCGGCCACGGCAGCCGCTGCTTCACCTTGCCGGTGCGCCCGTCGAGCACCACCAGCCACTCCGCGCCGGTGCGCACGTGTCCCGTCGGCTCGCGCGGATCGCCGTCGCCGCCCTTGCAAAACACCTCCGCGATCCCGTCGCCATCCAAGTCGCATACGATCACCGGGGAATACCAGATCCCCTCCTCGATCGCCCAGCCCATGTCATAGGTCCACAGCTTGGTCCCATCGTGCCGGTAGGCGGCAGTTTGTAAGTGTCGGTGCTCTGTTTCCAGTAACCGGGTTGTTGATACGGGTCGGTGTTGAAATCCGGCGTCTTGACCAGGTAGTCGAGTTTGCCATCCCCGTCGAAGTCGCCCAGGCCGACCTTCTGTGCCCGGTCGGTCTTCGCCAGGGGGATCGAGATGTACCCGGCGGCCGATTCTGGCACGGGCACGGCCGGAGTGAGTTCCCCGCCCTGCCCCGTGGCCAGCACCCGTACGCGCACGTAGGCCGCTTTTCCGCCCGGCACCGCCAGCGTGGCGTTCGTGAGCGCCCCCGTGGTCTTCACCGCGTGGAAGGGCCCGTCCGGCCGGTCGGCCAGCTCCACGACAAACATCGTGCCCGCCGCATCCGCGCCCAGCGCCCGCCAGCTCGCGAAGGCCTGTTCCGCGTCCGTGCGCAGCACCACCAACGCCCGGTCGGGCTGCTTCGTCTGCGCCCCAAGGCCCACGCTGGCTCCGGCCACGAGGCCGGCCATGAGCACGAAAACCCGCATCGCCGTCATCGTCTTCATGGCCCGGCATGCAACACCCGTCTCCCGGCGAACACCACCCCCGGCGCCGTCGCCGCGCCAGCTACAAGGCCCCGTGATGCCCCGCATTCCGGCGCGCGATGCCCTGCGGACCTACCCCACCAGCGCCCGCAGGTCCGCCACCGTCAGTTCGTCCAGCCGGTGGACCACGCGGTGCACTTTGCCCTCGAGAAAGCCCAGCTCGTGCGTCGTCGCGACGCCCACGACCTTCATCCCGCCCGCGAGCCCCGCCTCGATGCCCGCCACCGCGTCCTCGAACACGATGCACCGCGCCGGCGCGACGCCCGTCTTCGCCGCCGCCTTCAGGAAAACATCCGGGTGCGGTTTTCCATGGATCACATCCTCCGAGGTCACCATGCCACCAAACAACCCGTCGAACCCCAGCACGCCCAGGATCGTCGTGATGTTCTCCCGATGGGTGGATGACCCGATGCAGTTCGGCACCCCGGCATCGCGCAGGCGGTTCAGAAACACGTGCACGCCCGGCAGCGCGCTCAACCCCTTCTCGACAATGATCTCGCGGTAGAGCGCCTCCTTGCGCAGCGACAGCCGCCGGATCTCCGCCGGCTCGTGCGCCCACCGGTACAGCTCCGGGATGATCCATTCGTTCTTCTTCCCGAAGCCCGCCTTGAAATGCCCCTCCGGCAGCGGCTTCCCTTCCTCGCGGGCCAGCCGTTCCCAGCTCTCCTCGTGCTGTCGCGACGAGTCGATGATGACGCCATCCCAGTCGAAGAGGACACCGAGGTTTTCCATGATCACATCCCGAAGATTTTCATGAACCCGCCCCACACGCCCGCCCAGAACTTCCGTGCTTTCTTCGCGTCCCCCGCCATCGAGACCTGCTGGCAGAGGAAAATCCCCTGCCCGGCAAACAGGTCGTCGAAGAGCGGGTTCATCCCGCGGTAGTAGCTCCAGAACGTCTCCGCCCGCGTCGGCCGGTAGTCGAGTCCCGGCGTGAACCCCATGGTCGCATCCTGGTTGGTCCGCCGCGCCGCAAAGCTCCCGTCGTCGCGCTGCAGCAGCTGTTCCACCCGCACGCCGCGGCTGCCCGCGACCACGAGCTGGCACGGGCCGACGAATTCGAAAAACCGAAACTGCAGCGTCACCCACGCCTGCCAGCGAAACAGCTGCCAGCGCCGCCGGATCTTCAGCCGCTGGCCCTGCGTGGTCACAACGCCCGCGAGGAAGCTCGGCCGCAGCACCAGCGACGCGCCCTCGGGCAGGGTGATCACCGCGATCTCACTGTGCGGATCGCCCTGATTCGACAGCGTGAGCTGCGCCTCGCCGCTCTCGCCGCGGTGGCTCATCTCGATCAGTTCCACGAGTCCGGTCGCGAAACACGTGAACGGGATCGTCCAGTCGAGCACGTAGCGGGATTTCCGCTTCAGCCCTTCGTCCGATGCCTGCAAAAATTTCTCCTTCACCCACAGCCGCTCGCCCGGCCGCAGGGTCACGCTGGTCGCGACCTTGCTTTCGCTGACCGTCGGCAGCACGCCCGGCCCCGTCCCCAGCCGCACGGGCCGGCCGCCGGCGATCCAGGGCGCGACGAAGTAATACATCCACAGCTTCCCGATCGTCGGGCCGACAAAGTACAGGCCGAGCGCAATCATCGCCCAGATCCGCAGCGGCAGCCGGATCGGGGCGCGGCCGACCTCATAGTTCCACGTGCGCTCCACGTAGTGCATGACTTTGGACTCCTGCTCCTTCACCTCGGCCAGCTTCGCCTCGACCTTGCCCAGCGCGAGTTCGAGCCCGTCCCGCTCCCCGGTCGTGCGCGTGAACACCTGCTGCAGCGCGGCGACCTTCGCCGTGATGGTCACGCGCATCGCCGTCAGGTTGGTGATGCGCTCCGCGTTGGTCTTCTGCTGCTCGGCCTGGCCGGTGTACTTGTCCCAGGTGCTTTCGAGGTCCTTCAGCGTGGCGAGGATCTTGTCCACCTGCTTGCCCTTCTCCTGCTCCGCCGTGATCTCCGCCGCGATGCGGTCCATCCGCTTGTGCACGTCGTCGAGGGCCGCCTTGGTCCGCGTCCGCTCGCCGTCGATCGTCCGGACAACTTCCTGGCGCCACTGGTCGAAATCCACGTTGTCCTTGAGGAAGAGCCACAGGCCGCACGCGGCCAGGCCCAGCCCCACGATCAGGACGCCGGCGGCGAACTTCTCGAAGACCCAGCGGAAGAATTGGAAGATGACGGTGAGCATGGTTATCACGGAGCCGCCCCGTGGCAATAAGGGCGCGCATTGAAGGTCCCCCTGCGCCGAAAGCCAATTGCTAAACCTGCGCCGCCCTCTCATCGTCAGCCCAATCAACCAACGGTTCCGTGCCACCCCCGCGCCCGGGCCTCCACCTCCCGCCTCCCCGTTCAAAATGTCCAAAGCCATCGTCTCCTCCCTCTACGATTCCGACGTCTTCAAAATGGCCTGCCGTCAGTTCGACAAGGCCGCCGACGCCATCAACCTGCCCGACTCCCTCCGCGATCGCACCAAGTACCCGCGCCGCTGCCTCGCGGTCGCCCTCCCCGTCAAGCGCGAGGACGGCAGCGTCACCGTCTTCGAGGGCTACCGCGTCCAGCACAACCTCTCCACCGGCCCCTCCAAGGGCGGCATCCGGTTCCACCAGCACGTCACCCTCGGCGAGGTCGCCGCCCTCGCCAAGTGGATGAGCTGGAAGACCTCCCTCGTCGGCCTCCCCTACGGCGGGGCCAAGGGCGGCGTCATCGTCAATCCCAACGAACTCACCCCGACGGAGCTCGAACACCTTTCCCGCCGGTACATGCAGGAGATGGTCAATTTCTTCGGCCCGCACACCGACGTGCCCGCCCCCGATGTCGGGACCAACGAAAAGATCATGGGCTGGATGATGGACACCTATTCCAACCACGTCGGCCACCTCGAACCCGCCATCGTCACCGGCAAGCCCATCGCCCTCGGCGGGTCGCAGGGCCGCCGCGAGGCCACCGGCGCCGGTGTCGCCTATCTCACCAAGAAGTATCTCGAAGACCTCAAGATTCCCCTCAAGAAGACCACCGCCGTCATCCAGGGCTTCGGCAACGTCGGCAGCGAGACCGC
>JAPLTR010000944.1 GCA_026398065.1 Verrucomicrobiota bacterium
TCGTGATCTACGGCGGCACGTCCAGCGGGGTGGCTGCAGCCATCCAGACTGCGCGCATGGGCAAGACCGCGGTCCTGATCGAGCCCACGCAGTTTCTCGGCGGGCTCACGACGGGCGGACTCGGCGCCACCGACATCGGCAACAAGCGCGCCATCGGCGGCATTTCGCGCGAGTTCTATGGTCGCATCTGGCAGCACTACCAGAACCCCGCCGCCTGGACGCGCCAGACGCCCGCGGACTACTTCGAGCGCCGCAACAAGACCACCGGCGCCGACGAGAAGACCATGTGGACCTTCGAGCCGCACGTCGCGACGAAGATCTACGACGACATGTTGCGCGAGGCCGGAAGCAAAATCACCGTCGTGCGCGGCGAGCGCCTCGACCTCGCCAAGGGCAAGGGGGTCATCAAGGACGGCGCGCGCATCGTGCGCATCGTGATGGAGAGCGGCCGGGCGTTCGAGGGCCGGATGTTTGTCGACTGCACCTATGAGGGCGATCTCCTCGCCAAGGCCGGCGTCAGCTACCACGTCGGCCGCGAGGCCAATGCGGTCTACGGCGAGACGATCAACGGCGTGCAGGTCGCCCACTCGGTGAGCCACCAGTTCACCAAGAACGTCGATCCCTACGTGAAGCCCGGTGACCCGAAGAGCGGCCTGCTCCCCGGCATCAATCCCGCCGGCCCCGGCGAGGAGTTCTCCGGCGACCGCAAGGTGCAGGCGTACAATTTCCGCATGACCACGACGGACGTCCCGGAAAACCGCCGCGCCTGGGAGAAACCCGCCAACTACGATCCGCAGTGGTTCGAGCTGGCCCTGCGCAACGTCGAGGCCGGCGACCTCCGCATCTCGTGGAATCCCGTCTGGATGCCCAACCGCAAGACCGACACGAACAACAATTTCGCGATCAGCACCGACTTCATCGGCCAGAACTGGGAGTATCCGGAGGCCGACTACGCCACGCGCGCGAGGATCTGGAAAGCCCACGAGGACTGGCAGAAGGGTCTCATGTGGACGTACGCCAACAGTCCCCGCGTGCCGGAAAAGATCCGCGCCGAATTCCAGAAGCTCGGTCTCGCGAAGGATGAGTTTACCGAGAACGGCAACTGGCCGCGCCAGCTCTACGTGCGCGAGGCGCGCCGCATGATCAGCGACTACGTGATGACCGAGAAGAACTGCACGCGCACCGAGGTCGTGCCCGACAGCGTGGGCATGGGCGCGTACAATATGGACTCGCACAACATCCAGCGCTTCGTGAACGCCGCCGGTTTTGTGCGGAACGAGGGCGACGTGCAGGTCGGCACCCGCCCCTACCCCATCAGTTTCCGCAGCCTCCGTCCGAAGGCCTCGGAGTGCACCAACCTCCTCGCCCCCACGTGCCTCAGCTCCTCCCACATCGCCTTCGGCAGCATCCGCATGGAGCCGGTGTTCATGGTGCTCGGCCAGAGCGCGGCCACCGCCGCCGTCCAAGCCATCGAGGAGCGCGTCGAGATCCAGAAGATCGATGCGAAGAAACTGGAGGCCCGCCTGCTCAAGGACGGCCAGGTGCTCGATTTCGAGAGCCCGCCGCTCCCGCCCCGCACGGGCGCCAGCAAGGTCAACCCGCCCGGCATCGTGGTCGATGACGCAGACGCGCAGTTGAAGGGTTTCGCGTCGGCCAGCTCCGCGAACTCGCCCTACGTCGGGCATGGCTATCTCCACGACGGCAACACCAACAAGGGCGAGCAGACCGCGCGCTTCACGCCCGAGATCCCGAAGGACGGCCGCTACACCGTCGCCATCGCCTATCCGGTGAACGCGAACCGCGCGTCCAACATCCCGGTCACGATCCGCCACGCCGGCGGCGAGACGAAAGTCACGCTCGATGAAAAGAAAAAGCCGGCCGTGGACGGCCTGCTCCAGCCCGTCGGCACCTTTATTTTCAAGAAGGGCCGCGACAGCTACGTCGAGATTTCCAACGCCGGCACCGACGGCTATGTCGTGATCGACGCCGTGCAGTGGGTCGAGGCGAAGCCGTAGTTTTTTATCAGATACGATCGGTTTGTTCCGGACACCCCTATGCAATGAAATCGAAATTCCTGATCGTAACGCTCCTGCTGGCCGGCTGGGCTTCGCTCTCGGGGGCGCACGCCGCCGACCGC
>JAPLTR010000169.1 GCA_026398065.1 Verrucomicrobiota bacterium
GAGCGCGGACTTCGACTCGCGCGCCCTCCTCACGGTGGTGCTCGCGGGCGACGAGCGGCTCACCGAGATGCTCCGCACGCCGGAGCTGCTGCCGCTCGGCACGCGCATCCGGGCGCGGCTGCGCCTCGACCCGCGCAAGCCCGACGAGCTGCACCAGATGCTGGTGCGTCGCCTGGAGCACTGCGGCAACCCGTCGATGGTGGACGCCGTCGTGGTGCGCACCCTGGCCGAGCACGCCGCGGGCAACCCGCGGGTGCTGATGACGGCGGCCAACGAGCTGCTCGACGCGGCCACCGCGCGCGAGCAGGCGACGATCGACGAGAAGCTCTACCTGGAGGTCTTCGGCGCCTCAGTCTCGCGGCGACCCACGGCGGCACCGTCGGCGGCGAAGACGGGGCGTCGATGAGCGCGCCCCGCGATCCGAGCGGGCGCCTGGAGCGACTGACGCCCGAGCGGCTGTCGGAGGCGCCCGAGCGGGCGGCGCTGGCGGCGCTGCGCGCGGTGCTGGAGATCACCGAGCGGGCGCTGCTGTGCGCCAACCCCGAGCTGCTCGACGAGACCTGGCCCGCGCAGCGCGGGAGGAGCCACTTCCCCAGCCTGCGCGCCGCGCATCGCATCCTCGCCCGCGGGTACGCGCTCGACCGCGAGATCGCGCGGTACGAGGAACACCTCCAGCGGCTGCTCGACCGCTCCGCGGTGGCGACCCGCGACGACCTGCCTTTCTGACCGATTGATCACGATCGGTGAGGGAAAGAGCTGGCCACGACGAGTCCCTCAATCATCGTGAACACGACGCCCTCAACAAGCGAGGACATGCTCACAGTACGACCGACCGGAGGTACCCTCGCGGAGACACTCCTCGCGGAGGTTCACGTTCGGGTACCTCACCCCGGAACGTCGCCGGCGGGTGGGGGCCACCGCTGACCGCGGCCTCCCTCGTGAAACCGACGTGACCGCTTTCACTTCCGCGCCGTGGAACCTGAGTGAAAGTGCTTACACATGAAGTGAAAGTGCCTATTTTCAAGGCTTACACGGCGCCCGAGTGCTTTCTTTCGGTGCGGCGTGGCGGCGGCCGCAGCGGAAGCCTCGTGTGACCTCCGAACCGCGGACCCGCGGAGCCCAGGACCTGGCGAACGTTCGTCTACCAGGTGTCGGTCGGCTGTCGCGACAACAACGCTGCGCCCCTGGCGCCGATCCTCGGCGGAGTCCTCGTGGCGACTCCCTGCCTCAAGCTCGAGGGCGGCAGGCCTGAGTTACCCCGTGGCCGGCATGCTCAGGCCTGCCCAGACGGCGCCCGCCAGACGTCGCGCTCGCCGAACCGGAAACACCAAACCGGTCGGTTGGACTGCGATCGGCCCGCTGTACGCAGCGGAGTCCTCACCTGGTCGCATCAGCGACGAGATTGGGACCCCAGATGTTTACGCAGGAATTCAAGAGTCACCTTCCATGCCTCGCTACTCGCAGTCGGGTGATAGTAGCGGGAGAAACCGAGGGAGAAGTATCCAGGGGACCTGGCTGCTGGTTCGGGCGGCGGGTTCCTCCCACGCTCCCGCTCGAAGCCGGGATCAAGGAATCCTCGCCCGGCGCCCTCGAACGTGCGGAGCAGGGCCTCGCTGTGCGATGAAGTGAGCTCGCTCTGCAATGAGTCGCGCCTTTCCACCGTGAACCACGGATCCCGATCGCCCACGACAGTGAGCAGTGGCGCTCGAAGGCGTGGGACCGCTTGCTCCGCCGCGCCGTAGAATGCGACCGCGGCGCCAACCTCCGCGCCTTCGGATCCGAGCCACGCGTGGGTCGCAGCCGCGCCGGCCTCGAAGCCCAGCAGGCCAACGAGCGATGGCGCGATGTTGCGCTTCTCCTGGAGGTACTCCAGCGTTGAGGCGAGGTCGTCGAAGATCTGCTGCTGAGTGCGATCTCGCCCATTCCGGGCGAACAATGTCAGCCGCTCGACATCTTCCTCGGGTCTGATGCTGTCTCGCAGAAAGTGGGGAACGATCGCAAGATACCCAGCGCGTGCCAGGCCCCTCGCCACCTGCTTGGCGTGATCGTTCACACCGAACATCGAGGGGAGCACGATCACCGCTCGTGTCGGCTTGGCCTCTAGGTCGGGGGTCGCGACATAGAATGGCGGCGTTGTACGAGCGCCGCCTGGACGGATCGTGTCCGACTCTGCTCTGCGCGTGCCCGTGTA
>JAPLTR010000976.1 GCA_026398065.1 Verrucomicrobiota bacterium
TGCTCGCCGATCGATGTCTCGAACCACACGCGCGCCACGCCCGAGCTGTTCGCCGCCATCGCCCGCGCCGACACGCCGCTCGCGCGCTACCTGGACCAGTTTGGCCAGCGCCACCGGCCGATGTGGGACGAAGTCGCCGCCGCGTCCTGGATCGACGACTCGCTCATCACGCGCCACGAGGACCTTTTCCTCGACGTCAACCTCGACCGCGGCGCCGGCTACGGCGACACGCTGAGTTGGGAGCCCGGCCGCGAGCCCGGCCTCGGTGAAACCCGAGCCCGTGTCCAGGCTCAGCTCGACGATGCCCGCTTCTATGCCCTCTTCACCGCGCTATCATCGCGCTGAGAAGCCTTTCTCCGCGCCCCTGCGTCCCTGCGCGAGTCATGCCTGGGGCTCGACGGAGTTCTCGCGCAGAGATGCTGAGTCGCAGAGGGAAGCTGACGGTCAAATGGGCCCACGACTGGCACCTGCGCTGCTCCCGCATATAGGTCTCTCCCACCGATGATACGCCGATTCCTTCGCTCGTTATCCCTGACCGCGTCCCTCGCGCTCAGCGGTGGTGGGTCCGGCCTGGCCGCCGACGCTCCCTTGCCGGCGGACCTGATCGTGACCAACGCGCACGTGGTCACGATGAACGCGCGCAAGGACGTGATCGAAAACGGCGCCGTGATCATCCAAGACGCCCGCATCGTCGCCGTCGGACCCGCCGCGCTGGCCGACCGGTACGTTGCACCGAAGACGATCGATGCCGGCGGCGATCTCGTGCTCCCGGGCATGATCAACACGCACACCCACGCACCGATGACGGTGTTTCGCGGGCTGGGCGACGATGTGCCGGACCGGCTGCGACGCTTCATTTTCCCGCTCGAGAAGAACCTCGTGAACCGCGAGCTCGTGTACTGGGGAGCCCTGCACGGGATCATCGAGATGATCGAGGGCGGCGTCACCACGATGGTGAACATGTATTACTTCGAGGAGGAAGTCGCCCGCGCCGCCAAGCTGGCCGGCATGCGCGGCGTGCTCGGCCAGACCGTGATCAACTTCCCCGCGCCCGATTCGCCGGAGCCGTACGGCGGCATCGCCCGCGTCCGGGAGTTCGCCGCCGCGTACCGCGGGGATCCCCTCATCACGCCGGCGATTGCACCGCACGCCCCTTACACCGTCGACCGCGCGCACCTGCTCAAGATCGCGGCGCTCTCCGCCGAACTCGATCTGCCCGTGCTGATGCACGTCGCTGAGATGACCGAGGAGATGACGTCGCTGCGCAAGGACTACAACATGACGCCGATCGAATACCTCGACTCGGTCGGCCTGCTCAACCGGCGGCTGATTGCGGCGCACTGCATTTTCGTGACCGATGCCGACATCGCACTGCTCAAGGCCCGCGACGCCGGCATCGCCCATAACATGGTCGCCAATATCAAATCAGCGAAGGGCGTCGCGCCCGTGCTGAAGATGTTCAACCAGGATCTCCGCGTGGGGCTCGGCACCGACGGCCCGATGAGCGGCAACACCCTCGATATCATCGGCCAGCTCGGGTACGTGGCCAAGTTGCACAAGCTCGATAACAAGGACCGCAACGTGATGCCCGCGGTGAACGTGATCGAGATGGCC
>JAPLTR010000115.1 GCA_026398065.1 Verrucomicrobiota bacterium
TTCTTCAACGGGGCCGAATCCGAGAGGATGAGCTGGTAGGCTCCGCCCGCCCCGACCGTGAAGGTGGCGGCGCGGGGATCGTTGAAGGACAACGCGGTCTGGTTGCCCGCGGTGTCGACGAGGGTGGCGGTCAGCGTCGAAGTCAGGCCGGCCGCCCCGCGGCGCAGGGTGTATTGGCGGCCGGTTTGCAGGGCGAGGTTGACGGCGAGCTGAGTGGTTTTGGAGCCGACGTGGGCGCTCTTCAGCGCGAGGGAGGTATCGGCCCCGGCGACGGCGGTATTCGCAAATGCGAGCGTGGCGCCCTGCGTGACGATGCGGGGCGGAGCGATTACCCCGCGACTGATCGAACTCGAAGTGGCGGCGATCGTGCTCACGGCATGCCTCCGCCCGGCCTCTCGTCCGGGGCGTTATGGTCGCGGGATGGCGGACGGTGGCATAGGGAAATCATCCTAGTCACGATATCGTTTTAGCCGTCGCGCCGCTATGCGGGGGCGCCCGTAATCGGGCCTCCGCGAAGTCACGGGGGCCTTCGGTGACGGGCGGGAGACGATCAGGTCGCGGTCCGCGCTCCGGAAGCCGGGCGAAGCTGACAACCACGCCGGGAGCCGGCGATGGGGCCGAGAAGGGAGTGTAACACTCCCAAGGGGCCCGCGGAGGCCGCCGTCCGCCTAACGTTCCGGTGGCGGCGTCCGCACATCCCCTGGCGCGGCCGGCGCCTGCCCTCCGCGTTTGCCACCGCGTCCGCCGGGCGGCGGTGCCGGCGGCAGTGCTTCGATGGGCAGGGCATCGGCACAGAGTTCCAGAATCTCGATCGCGGTCAGGCCCGACTGGGCCGCGCCATTCGTGCCGGTGCGCGCCGACTCGTCGAAGGCATTGAGCGCGAGCGGACCCTCGACCCGCTGCGTGCGCACGCCGCCGGCGAAACGCAGGCCGTTCAGCGCCGCCTTCGCGAAAGCCGGGTTCTTTGTCCGGTAGTAGGCATACGCCGCGAGCCGCGGGGTGCCCTGGCTGTTGGCCCCCTGCTCGCCGACGTAGCTGCCGTCTGCGCCTTCCGTGCCGGTTTTCTGGTCGCGCTTCAGCACCGCCGCCGGGGCCCCACCGAGCCGGCAATACTGCAGCCACATTTTCTGCCAGCCGGGATGATCGAAGAACTCGTTCAGATCGAACACCACCTGCGCGCCGCCCTGAATGGTCGAGAGATTGTACGTCCCGATCTCATTCGACACCTGATACAGTTTCCCGGTCTTCGGGTCGTAGCCGTACACGAGGTTTTTGCCCGACTTCATCCAATACGGCATCGCCTGCAGCGACTCCACGCCGGCCACGATCTTGTCGCGCCACTGGGTGTCGCCGGTGCGTTCCCACTCGGTCATCCAGTTGCCGACAAACGCCAGCCAGTCGGGTCCGACGCGGATGCGTGCGGGATATTTTTTTTCCTCTTCCGTCGCCGGCTGCGCGAGCCGCATGGGATCGAACTCCGCGGCCTTGGCATCGACGTTCAACACCTCGCGCATGATGTCGCCCGTGCGCTCGTCCGTGGTGAGATAGTAGTGGTAGCGGCGCATACCCGCCTGGCTGATGCGCGCCTCCTTGGCCCCGCAACCCCAGTGGCGGACATTGTGCCGCGATCCCAGCCCGGCCAGCGGTCCGAGATGATAGCAGTCCACCTCGCTGGTGTGGCGGGTCATCGCCTCGGCGAGGCGGAAGATGTCCGCGCGCCCCGTCCGCAGGAAACTCACCCAGAGCCACATGTCGGTGCCGAGTTC
>JAPLTR010000906.1 GCA_026398065.1 Verrucomicrobiota bacterium
GTCCCCGCCTCCGGCGGACAAGTCGTAGTCCGTGTTCCCGCGCCATGAGGCGCAGCCTCGTTAGAAATACCGCTTCATCAGGCGGCGCAGCACCGGCCGAACCGTGCGCGCCAGCGTGGGGTTGGCATAACCCATCCACGCCACCGGCGTCGTCGTGTCGAGGGGCGCGCGGAGCGGACGGCCATCCGGCGCCTCGATGAGACAGCCCGCCTCCCGCGCAATCAGGAGCGTGCCGATGTCGTACGGGTGGCAGCACAGGGTCGCACTGGAATATCCGAGTTTCGCATACGCCATCGGCCGCAGATCGCCGAGCATCCGGTCGTGGCCCACGATGAGTTCGTAGAGCTGTCCCCCCGTGGAGAGATACTGGTCGTCGAACACGAGCTGCCCGCCGTTCTTGCCCAGCACGCCGAGTTCGCGCCAGAGTGCCTCCTCGAGGGTGCCCAGCAGGGCCTTCCCCTCCGGGAAAAAGCGCGCGATCGATGCAAAGCCGTGCTCGAAGTGCTTCGCCCGCGAAGGCCGCGGCCGCCAGCGGCGGCGGACGCCGCGCGCGAGATCGAGGGTCTCGGCGACCACGCCTTGTCCGGCGACGGCACTCAGCTGATCCGCGAAACCGTGTTTCGTGGTCGGCAGCTCCGTCATGGCCGCGACCACGATGTTGCCGAGGTGCGTGCGCGGCCCGCGCTGCGGGGCGAGGCCGGCGAGGATCCACGCCGACCGCTTGTCGTACATCAGGCTCCGCGTGCCGTCGATCGGATCGAGGATGCACTTGAATTTCGTCTGCGCCGGCGTGAGCCCGCGCGGCACCGTCGTCGTCCCGTGCTCCAGCCCCTCCATCACGATCTCCACCGGCCACGCCCGCGGCCAGTGGGCGTCGAACCACGCGAGGATCGCGTCCTCGCTCAGCCGGTCGATGTAGTAGATCGTGTCCGCCGCCGTCACCGCCGCGACCCGCGCAAACTTCGCCGCGTGCCGGGCCCGCGCCGCGATCAGCGTGTCGCGGATGTGATCCTGCAGCCGGCACAGCAGCCGCCGGGCGGCGTTGAGTTGCGCGCGAGTCATGCTTGGATCCGCTTCGCGCCGTCGCCCGTCTGCGCGTGCAGCACATCGGGCCGCGCGCCGAACTTCTTCGCATAGGCGGCGACGACCTTCTCGGCCTGCTCCGCGCCAAACTTCTCCGACGTCAGCGCCATCACCGCCCCGCCAAAGCCCCCGCCCGTCAGCCGCGCGCCAAACACCTGCGGCGTCGCCGCCAGCGTCTTCGCGAGGAAATCCAGCTCCGCCGTGCTGTTCTCGAACAGCGTCTGCGAGCTGCGGTGCGAAGCCGTGAGCAGTTTCCCCACCGTCGCGAGATCGCCCGCCCGCAGCGCGACCACCGTCGCATCGACGCGCGCGATCTCCTCCACGACATGCCGCGCGCGCTGGAACGCCACCGGCGACAGCTTCCGCTTCGCCGCCACCACCGCCGCCGGCGACACATCGGCGAGCAGCGGCACGCCGAGCGTCTTCGCCGCCTCCATGCACTCGCGGTGCCGCGCCGCATAGAGCCCGTCCACCAGCGCGTGCTTCGTGTGCGTGTTGAAGATCCAGAAATGCGCGCCCGCCGGCAGCGGCACCGTCGCAAACTTCGGCCCGCGGCAGTCGATGAACACGAGCCGGTTTTTCCTGCCGAAACCCGACACGCCCTGGTCGAGGATGCCGCACGGCACGCCCACGAAATTGTTCTCCGCGTGCCGCCCGACCTTCACGAGCGTCTCGCGTTCCGCCTTGGTCTCGCCGGTCATCCCGGTGTACGCAAAGGCCGACGCCAGCTCGATGGCCGCGCTGCTGCTCAGGCCCGCCCCGGCCGGCAGATCCGACACCGCGAAATAGTCGAAGCCCTCCGGCACCGCCAACCCGAAGGCCCGCAGGGCGGCCAGCACGCCCAACGGATAGTTCACCCAGGACGAGGCGCCGCGGCGCTTGGCAAACTTGCCCGCCGCGACCTCCACGATCCCCGGACGCTGGTCGGTGGCAAACCGCCACCGCCCGTCCGCGCGCGGCGCCAGCGCCACCCACACCCCGCGGTCGATCGCCGCGCCGAGCACGGTGCCGCCATTGTAGTCCGTATGGTTCCCGATGAACTCGATGCGGCCCGGCGCGCGGGCGATGATCTCCGGCGTACGGCCAAAGGTGATACGAAATTTTTCGAGCAGGGCTTTTTTCATGCGGACAGGCCCCCCCATCCAAACCCGCCGCCGCCTCCCCGTCGAACCAGAAACCGCCGCCCGCCGCAGGCCTGGTGGCCGCGAGCGTGAGCGAGTGGACCACGCCCGCGCTTCGTCATCTCCGCGTAGCGGCGAGCGCCAGCGAGCCGATCACTCCCGCACTTCGTCACCTTCCGTAGCGCCGAGCGCCAGCGAGCCGACCACGCCCGCGCCTTGGCCTCGCACCCCGCCGCCCGATCACATCGTCCCGCCGCGCACCCGCTACGCCAGCGCCCGCAGCTCCGACCCCGCCTTGAACCGCACGGTCTTGATCGCCCGGATCGTCATCGGCTGCTTCGTGTGCGGGTTGAATCCCCGGCGCGCCGGCCGCACGGCCAGCGCAAAGGTCCCGAAGCCCACCAGCGACACTTCCTTGTCCTTGCGCAGCCCGCGCTTCACCGCCGCCAGCACGGCCTCGGTCGCCCGTTCGGCCGCGGCCTTTGAGGTCCCCTTGCCGAGCTGTTTCTGCACTTCATCGACCAATTCGGCTTTGTTCATCGGGGGGAGCGGGAGAGAGGCGCGCAGAGAACGACTCCCGCCCCGCGCGGTCAAATGCAATTCCCGTCAGCACCGCACCGCCCGCACCTTTACCAAAATTTTCCGTCCAGC
>JAPLTR010000526.1 GCA_026398065.1 Verrucomicrobiota bacterium
ACGAGGGCGGCGTCCTTCGAGCCGCGGCTCCAGGCGAACGCGCCGGCACGTGCAGCCGCCGCTTCGAGGGCCGGCGTTTCCGCCGGGTCGTCGCACCAGTTGTCGTTGCTGGCGATGAGCTGGCTGTCGCCGTCGTACACGTCGATGACCGGATCGGCGAGGGCGCCGGAGATCGCGAAGGCGGCGAGGGCCGGTCCGCCCGCGCGCAGGAGAAAGGTTTTCTGGGTGGTGCCGGCGACCACGAAACCGGCCACCTGCGCCGCATCGCCCGTGCCGACGAACCCGCGTACCGACAGATTGGTCATCTTGGGATTGCTGATCATGGGTGCGGACGCGAACAGCCTGCGCAGGCGCGTCAGCACCTGGGCCGCCATCTCGGTCCGGGCCTGAAACGTGCCCTGGATGGGGCTGATGGTCACCGTGTTGCCGTCGGCAAAGGCGCTGCTCTCGCTCGCGGGCCCGGATTCCGCCGGGGTGAAGACGATCCGATAGGAGGCCGCGGTCCGCGCCGGGTCGAGGACCGGGACATTGACGTTGAGACCGACGCCCGCGGGCAGGGCGACCTTGCCGTTGCGGTCGAGCGCCTCGAGCACCCGCAGCGTGATGGCCGCGAGCAGGGGCGCGGTCACCGGATTGCCGTCCGCGCCGCTGACCGCGATCGCGGGCACACCGCGGTTCAACGCCGTGATGGCGGCGCCGACGGTGCCGGAGCGCGGGGTGATGATGCCGAGATTGTTGCCCGCGTTGGGGCCGGAAATCACGATGTCGGGCGGCGCGCCCCACTTGGCCGCAGCCAGAACATCGATGCCATAGCGGGCGGCCGTAGCGGGATAGCTGTTCACGTAGTACTGGTCGGCGGCAAGAGTGGTCGGCCCGACGCCCGGGGCCCCCGCAGCGAACCGGCCCCCTGGGGAGGGCGCATCGGTTTTGGCAATCGACGACAGCGCCTCCAACTGGGCGGAGCTCCCGCTCTGGTCGGAGTAGGGGGCGCTCAAGATGACCTCGTGGCCGGCGGCCTTGAGCGTCGAGTACAGCGCCTGGAGATTGCCGCTTTCAAAGCCGTCGTCGTTGGTGATCACGACCCGCATCGCCCCCGCCGGACCGGCTCCGAGGCCCAAGGCGAAAGCACCGATGAAAAACGCGAGACGCCGCCTGGCCACGCCGAAGGGGTAGGGGTGTTGCATGAGCGCAGACTGCCGGATCCCGCCGGGTGCGGCAATGGGCCGGGATCCGAGAGAAGCAAACGGTGACTACGGCTGAAGCTTCCTTAATGTTCGGGGTGGAAGGGGCCGAAGGCTCTCCGGTGGTCGCCCCCGGTGAGGCGCGCCCGGCCGTGGATCGGCCGGGCGGCCCTTTCGCAGGTGGCTCAAGGAGAATGTCAAATGGAGGGGGGACATAAAAATGGCACATTACCCGGCGCACCACGGTCTAACCCGTCAGGCAAAATCTCCCACCATGAACATCCGACTCCTCGCCTCCCTTGTCCTCGCGGCTGCTTGTGCTAGTGGCCCCGTCGGTGCTCAGACGGGGACGGCGTCACCGGCGCCCGAGGCCGTCCAGCCAGCTCCCGTCGCTCCCGTTCCCGCGAGTGTGCCGAATCAAACCGTCTACTCCGCGCGGCTTCCCGGCGTGAACGAGCTTTCCGCTGCCGCCGCCGCGCAGGGGCTTACCATCGATCGGATCGAGCAGACCGCCGCGCAGGTCACCGCGGTTTACCGGAACGCCAGCGGCCAGACGACGACTGTGGCCTATCTGATCCTTCCGGGCGCCTCCGTGGCGACGGCGGGCACCCCGGCTGCAACTGGCACGGTGGCCGTGCCCGCTTCCCCGGCGCCGAAAGTGGTCTACTATGAACCCGCCCCGCGCGTGGTGTATTACGAGGACTACGCGCCGGCCTATTACTATGGCTATCCGCGGTACTGGGGACCGCCGGTCTCGATCGGCCTCGGCTTTGGGTTCCGGAGCGGTGGGTACTATCGCGGCGGGTTCCATGGCGGCCATGGTGGCTTTCACGGTCGCCACTGAGCGCGGCCCGCTCCGCGTGAACTGAGTCGAAAAACGGCGAGCCAGGTCTCGCAACCTTTCCTCCCATGAACAAAGCCACGCTCCTCCTGCCCGTGGTGGCGCTCAGTGCGCTGCTTTCGGGCTGTGTGGGCACCGGTCCCAACACCCAGCAGGGCGCCGTCAGTGGTGGCGCGCTCGGTGCGCTCGCCGGCGCCATCATCGGCCATAACAGCCGCGGCGGCGACGCCCTTGGCGGGGCCATTCTCGGTGGCACGGTCGGCGCCCTCGCCGGCGGCGCGATCGGCAACAGCGTCGACCAGCAAAATGGCACCCTCTACCCGTATCCCGACGACCGCGCCTACCGGCGTGTCCGGGCGGAGCGGGTCCCGCCGCCGCCCGCCTATCAGGAGGCAATCCCGGCGGCACCGGCGCCGAATGCCGTGTGGATTCCCGGCTACTGGTCTTACGACGGCCGGGGTTACGCCTGGGTCCACGGCAACTGGGAAATCCCCCCGCCCCTGGCCCATACCTACGTCGCCGCCCACTGGGAGCGCCGGGGCGACCGCGACGTCTACGTCCCGGGTTCGTGGCGGTAGGCGCACTTTCGTGGGCCCGGGGACGACCGGAAGATTTGTCGTTCGGGAACTGAGGTCGGACTCAACCCGGTGGCGGTGAACGGAGGCGGGATGGCTTCGGGTTGCGAGCACTGCGGCCGGTGGTCGTCGCGGTGAGATATCTTTACCGGCGTCGCCGGTGCGTCCGGCTTGTCCTCCGCTTGAGTCTTGCAGAGATCGTGTGCTCGCTCCTGCGGTGGGTCTTCGGTCGTGTAGGGCCGGCCCCGCGTTTGTCCTCCCCCATGATTCACTGGATGCTCCCGGTCAGACTGCTGCTCGCCTCGCTGCTCGCCACCTCCGCCGCCGCGAGTCAGCTCGTGAATCTTTCCGCGCGCGCGGTGGCTTACCCGGAGGCCGACGCGATCTTTGCCGGCTTCACGATCTCAGGTACCGCCCCGAAGAAACTCCTGCTGCGCGCCGCGGGGCCGGCGCTCGGCTCCTTCGGCGTGCCAAACGCGCTGACTGCGGTGCAGTTGCGCCTCGTCAAAGACGGCGTCGTCCTCGCGGAAAACTCCGGTTGGGATGCCTCGGCCGCCGACGGCGTGGCGCTTGCCACTGCGGCGCGGAGCGTGGGCGCGTTTGCCCTCGCCGCCGGCAGCAGGGATGCCGCGCTGATCGTGTCGCTTCCGCCGGGGGCCTACAGCCTTGTCGTTTCCCCGGCGGGCACCGCGGCGCCCGGCGTGGCGCTCGTCGAACTCTACGATCTCGAGCCCGGCGCGGCGTCGCGCCTCACCAACCTTTCCACCCGCGCCAAGGTCGGCACGGGCGCAGATATCCTCATCGCCGGGTTCAACGTCAGGGGTACCGAGGCCAACCGCCTGCTCCTCCGCGCCGCCGGCCCGGCCCTCGCCGGCTTCGGGGTGGCCGGGATACTCGCGGATCCACGCCTCGATCTCTTTCAGGGCGCCGCCGTCGTCGCGTCGAACGACCAATGGCAGGCCTCCGCGACGTCCGCGCTCAACGCCAGCGTCGGCGAAGCGGTCGGCGCCTTTGCCCTCGCGCCCGGCAGCCGCGATGCGGTGCTCGTCTTCGACCGCGCGAGCGGCGGTTACACCGCCCAGGTCAGCGGTGCGGGCGGCGGCACGGGCGTCGCCTTGCTCGAAGTCTACGAGGCTCGGGCCCCGGCGGTCCGGGAGTGGTCCGCGTTCAACCTCACCGGGTTCGCGACCGTCGGCCCCGGCACCACGGGCGGCGGTGTGATCGCCGAGACGGACCCGGCCTACGCGAAAGTCACCACGCCGCTCGAACTCGCCAACGCCCTGATCGCCGCCGCGCGCACCGCCGGCGCGGTCAGGGTGATCGAGATCATGAACGACCTCGATCTCGGCGCGCTCGAAGTGGGCACCGCCGTGCGGGGGCTGCCCTCGACTCCCTTCCGCGTGGCCGCGGCTCCGAAGCTGCATCCGCGGCTGCTCGCGACGGGCGTCAGCGTGATCGACATCGTCCCCCGCGCCGGCCTCACGATCTTTTCCGCGACGGGCGCGACACTCCGCCACGCCTCCCTCAATATCAAGGGCACCTCCAATATCATCGTGCGCAACCTGAAGTTCGACGAGCTCTGGGAGTGGGACGAGGCGACGAAGGGCGACTACGACGTGAACGACTGGGATTTCATCACGCTCGGCAACGGCGGCGCGGTGAGCAACGTCTGGATCGACCACTGCACCTTCACCAAGAGCTACGACGGCATCGCGGACGTGAAGGCCGGCTCGAAGAATATCACGTTTTCCTGGTGCCGCTATGTCGGCGACGACGGCGCGACCAACCCCCGCAGTTTCGTGCGCCAGCAGATCGCGGCCCTCGAGGCGAATCCGGCGGCGTATCCGTTCTATGGATTTCTCCGGAGCAACGGCTTCAGCGCCGAGGACATCGTCGCCATCCAGCAGGGCCACGACAAGACGCACCTCCTCGGTTCGACCGCGCTGGACGCCGCCAACGCCACGCTGGCGGTGACGTTTCACCACCAGTGGTTCGCCAACTGCTGGGACCGCTGCGTGCCGCGCCTGCGCGCCGGCAATGTGCACAACTACAACATCTACGTCGACGACACCGCCGTGCTCGCCGCCCGCCGCCTGCGCGACGCCCGCGCCGCCGCGCTGAGCCCGGCGCTCCAGAACACCCTGAACAACACCTACAGTTTCAACCCGCCCATCAACGGCAGCATCAGCACGGAGGGCGGGGCGGTCCTCCTCGAAAAATCCGTCTATGTCGACTGCCTCTCGCCCCTGCGCAACAATCAGACCGACATCACCAACCCCGCGTACACCGGCAAGATCAAAGCCCTCGACACGCTCTACGTCTTTCACAACGCCAACGGCACCACGACCACTGTCCGCGGCGACAGCACGGACAACGGCAACCCCCTTGGCCCCTTTCAGGCGCCCGTCGTGACGTTTTCGTGGAACGGATTTGCCGCGCTGCCCTACACCTACGCCACCGACGACCCCACCAATCTGCTCCCGCTCCTCCAGTCCGGCGCCGGGGCCGGCGTCGTCGACTGGCCGAAGGCGAACTGGCTGAAGACGACGTATTGATCGGTCGTTCCCCGCTTCGTGGGGCAAGGCTTGTATGACGCGCCCCCCTGCTCAAAAACGTCGCGGCCTTGCCCCGATTCCCCACGCTGGTCCGCATGCCGCCCCCGTCCCCCGTCCGGCTGCCGTGGATCGATCACCTGCGCACCCTGGTGATTCTGCTCGTCGTCAACATGCACGCCTGCGTCACCTACAGCCATGTCGGCGACTGGTATATGATGAGCGCGAGCGAGCCGACACTCGCCGCGAAGGTGCCGTTCATTCTCTGGCAGGGGCACCTCCAGTCCTGCTTCATGGGGCTGCTCTTTTTCATCTCCGGCTATTTCGCCCAGGGTTCGCTCGTCCGGCGCGGTCCGGCCCGGTTTGCGCGCGAGCGGCTCTTCCGTCTCGGTCTGCCGGCCTTGTTCTACATGCTGGTGCTCCACCCCTTCATTTTGCTCGCGCTCAATCCGTGGAACGCGAAGTTCGGCCCGCCGGTCGACTTCTATCTGAAGTACCTTCGCACGGGACGTTTTCTCGGTTCCAGCGGACCGCTGTGGTTCGCCGTCGCGCTCTTGATCTTCTGTCTGGTGCTGGCGGCCTGGCGCGCGGCGCGGCCGGCGGTTTCGGCCGATGCCACCGCCCAACGGGCCGACGGGACGACCACGTCCTCTGGATCCGCCGCTCCCTCCGAACCTGCAGCTCTGCTTTTTTACGCAATACGTCGCCTTCTTCATCGCCGGCTTGCACGCCGCCCGGCACGGCTGGCTGCTGCCGCTGGCGGCCTCGGATCGCGCCCGCACCGCCGGCTGGCTGGCCCTGATCGGCGGCCCGCTGGTCATGCTCGCCGTGATGGCCCTGGGCAACACCGCTGGGACGCTGAACGTTTTCTTCGGTGGCCTGCACTGGCAGGCGCTGGCCTTCGCCCTGTGGGAGCAGCTAACCGGCGTCGGCCTTTCGCTTGGCCTCGTCGCGCTGTTCTCCCGTAAACTCAATTTCGACGCCCCGTGGTTGCGCTGGCTCGCGGACCGCTCTTTCGGCGTTTACGTCCTGCACGCCCCGGTGCTCGTCGCCCTGGCGATGCTCTACCGGTCGTTGCCGCAGTCCCCGTACCCGCTCGTCGCCCTGCTCACGGTCACCGGACTGGTCGCCAGCTTCCTGCTCGCGGACCTCGCCCGCCGCGTGCCGGGCCTGCGGGCTATTCTGTGACGCTGCTCCTCAAATGCCCCATTCGATTGTCCTGCTCCCTCCGGCACCGTTAGGGGATTTCATACACTTCAAGCAAGGTCTGTCCGACCACGCTGGTGTTGGCGGCGACTTCGAGGGTGTACGCCCCAGGGCCGAGCGTCCGCAGGAGCGCCGCATCCTTGCTGCCGGGAGGAAGTGCGAAGGCTCCGACGCTGCTCATCAATGTCGCGTCGCGCGCCTCCCAGTTATCGTTGCTGGCGATGACCACCCCGGACGCGCTCCTTAGTCGCAGCAGGGGGTCGGGAAGTCCGTCGCTGATACCGAAGCTGGCCAGGGAAGGCCCGACGGCCCGAACCAGCACGACCTTGTTGCCGGTTCCTCCCACGACTATGCCCGCGGTGAGGCCGGAGTCGAATTGCTTGAGGATGGAGACGTTTACGAGGCGAGGTGTCACCGAGGTGACCTCGGCCGCGGGCGTGGTTTCGTAGAGCTCGGCCAGCACGACGCCACTCGTGGAGCCGACGCCGGAGATGCGCACTGAACTGTTGCCCGCGGCCAGCTCCGGGACGTAGAGGGCGGCATCCTTGGACGAGTTGGAAGCAAAAGGGAAGGCACCGACCGTGGCGAACTGCGCGCCGCGCGCGGGGTCGTCGATCCAGTTGTCATTATCACCCGATTTGGCTGATCCACTGAACAGTTCGAGCCGGGGATCGGCGTGCGCGTCACTGATGCCGAACTGCGCGAGCGTCGGACCGGCGGCGCGGATCAACATGGGCTTGCTGCCGCCGCGCACCACAAAGCCCAGCGTGAAACTGTCGTTGGGCGGAAGCGACGTGCGGACCGAGAGGTTGATCAGGCGCGCCGGATTGGCGGGGGCCGTCACGGAGAGCGCCACCGAATCGCTCTTGGCGAAGCCCGCGCTGTTGGTCACGAGCACGCTGAAAACATCGGTCGAACCGCTGCCGATCCCACTCATCGACAGAGTGGCGTTCGTCGCTCCGGGAAAGACCATCCCGTTGCGCATCCATTGGTAGGAAAGCGGTGCGGTGCCGGAGGCCGTCACGGAGAAACTCGCCGTTGAGCCTGCGGCGGCGCGCAGGCTCATGGGTTGCGCGGTGATGACCGGTGCGATCACCCCCGGGGTGCTGCTCAGCTGAAACCCTAGGGCCGCCAGATTGAGGCCATGCGTGGTCGGTGCACCGGCGAGAGTGGGCGCAGACGTGATCGTCCCGTCTCCCCGATAGAACGTCTGGCGCCCCGACTCGTCGATCAGGAGGACGTAGGCAATCGCGTAGGGGCCGCTCAGCCAGGTGGAGTCGCTGGCGACCGACAGCGTGGAGCCGGAAGCCACGCCATTTCCTCCAAACCGGCGCTCGAATCCCGCCGCATCGGTGAGGCCGATGGCGATAAAGTTAACGATGCTGCTGCCGTGGGCATAGTTGAGTACATAGGTCGCCGGGCCGCCGGGCGCGATGACCGCCGCCGTTGTGCGCACGAGGCTGGTCAGGGTGGGGAGCGCCGGGGTGGTCACGCCGCCGGTCAGTTGGAACCCCTGCGCGGAAAAGCCGAGACTGTGGGAAGTCGGCGCACCGGCCAGCGGGGGCGAGACCGAGATCGTGCCATTGCTGCGATATATGATTTCCCGATCGCGATCAATTAACGAGACATAGGAAACGGTATAGGCGCCGTCCAGCCAGGCCCGTCTGCTCGCCGTCGACAGCATGGCCTCGGAACTGGCGGACCGCGGGTCGAGGGCGAGCGTACGCAGAGTGCCGGCTGCGTCGGTCAGTCCGATGGAAATGAACTCCACCGGAGTGTCGCCGGGCCGAAAACTCACGGTGTAGGTGATGGCGCCTCCCGCCTCGAGGATGGCGGCCGAGGTGCGCGTGACCGAGAGCAGCGTGGGGAGCGAACCCTGGGCGGAAGCCCGCGAGGCTGTCGACGTCAAAAAGAGCGTCGCTGTGAGCAGTGTCAGGACCGCGTGCCGAAAAATCGGCGTCGCCAAGAGAGCAGCATGCATCGCCCGAACCATCGGGGACGGCGGGTGGGCTGCCAAGCCTAACAGCTGGCACCCGGGCGGTGTGCGGTCGAGACCGCGGGAGACAACGTAAGCGCTGGCGCCAAGGCCGGGAGATGCTTAGGTCGTGGCATGAGCTCTCGATTCCTGAGGTTGGCCCAGATTTTGGTGGCGTTTGTTACCGGAGGATTTTCCGGAGCGGTCGCACCGGCCGCCTCATTGGCGGCCGAGTCTGCGTCGGCTGCCCCGATCGCGAAAGGCCGGGTCCGCGCGCTCAAGATCACGCTTCTCTCCACCATGCTCGCGGACGGTGACGAGCTCGGGGAGTGGGGCTTCTCGGCCCTCGTGGAGGTGGATGGACACCGGCTGCTCTTCGACACCGGGGCGAACAAGGATGTCGTGCTGCGTAATGCCGAGAGCCTCAAAATCGACCTGACCACGGTGCCGGAGATGGTGCTCAGCCACTGGCACTCGGACCACGTCGGCGGGTTCACCGCGTTGCGCGAGGCGGTGCGGGGCAAGGCGCCTGCGGCACTCGCGCGCACGCATGTGGGCGAGGGGATCTTCGATCCGCGCGGCACCGTCTCGCGCGGGGTGGAGATCAATCCGCTGCTGCTGGCGAAACCGGCCTATGAGCAGGGCGGCGGGACCTTCGTCGTGCATGCGCAGCCGGTGCAGCTCTATCCCGGCGTGTGGCTGACCGGGCCGGTGCCGCGCAAGTTTCCCGAGCGCAACTGGAGCGGGCGCGCCGAGCGCAAGACCCCCGCCGGCTTCGTCGAGGACACCCTGCCCGAGGACACCGCCATGATCTTCGACACCGCGCAGGGCCTGGTCGTGCTGACGGGCTGCGGGCATGCGGGGGTGGTCAACATCATCGACCACGCGCGGACGTTTGTGCGGCCGGCGAAAGTCCACGCGCTCCTCGGCGGCATCCACCTGTTTTCGGCCGACGAGAAGACCCTGGGGTGGACGGCGGAAAGACTGCGCGGCTTCGGCGTGGAAAATTTCATCGGGGCCCACTGCACGGGCGTCGAGGTGGTGTATCGATTCCGTGGAGACCTCGGGCTCGACCGCGCGCACGCGGTCGTCGGCGCGGTCGGCCAGACCTTCGAGCTCGGCCAGGGCATCAATCCCGGCGGGATTGCGCGGTGAGGCCCGGCGTCCGCTCCGGGGCCGGCGGGCCATTCCCCGCTAGGGCTCCTTCGGGATGAACCCCTCGGGCGAGAGCTTGCCGGTGACTTTCAGGCGGAGCTGCTCGGCGGAGGTGCGGACGGCGGCCGGGGTGCGCGCGGAGGCGATGAGGGAGTCCAGAATTTTCAGGCAGACCGGCAGCTCCCTGGCACGCCAGCAGATCATGGCGTAGGAGAGCAGCGTGGCCGGGCGCTGTTCGCGTTGCAGCGGGAGGCCTTTCTGGATCGCGAGGATGCCGGCGGCGCGGAGCTGGGGCGCACGGGATTCGGCCACCGCCAGCGCGGCGATGGCCTCGGGGTAGTTGGGGCGCAGCGCGAGCGCCCGGTCGAGCCAGCCCTGTACCTGGGCCGCCTCCTCCGGTGCGAGGCGGGCATCGAATTCGCTGGCGTGAAACTCACGCAGCCGGTGGCGGGCGAGCTGGAGATAGACGTAGGCGTTGGTGGACTGGTGGTCGGCGGCCAGCCTCCAGTGGTCGAGCGCGGACTCGCGTTCGCCCTGCGCGCTGGCGATGGCGGCGAGGGCCTCCTGGGGTTCGGGGGCAGTTGGCTCGCGGGCGGCGAGGGTGTGCAGGGGCGGCACATCCTCGGGCGAGCGGCGCAGGCGCCAGCGCAGGCTGAGCAGGGTGGCCTCGCTCTCCACGGGCGTCGCGGGGCGGAACGTGATCTTGGACTCGTCGATCGGCTGCAGCGTCATGCGGCGCTGGTAAAAGAGGCCGCCGCCGAGGTACCCGCGGAGCGCCAGCTCCATTTCGCCCGGCGTCTTGCCGAAGATCTCGGTGAAGGCCGCGGTGGCGTTGGCGGTGTCGTTCTCGGTCCGGGCGAGATATTTTTCGAGGCGCTCGGCGTTGGACCGGTCCTTGCCGCAGAGGAGAAAATGCGTGAGCAGCCACGACTGCGCGTAGAACACCGAGGCCCGCGAGGTCTCGTTGTATTCCGGCGACCGGCGGTTGACCGCGAGGAGGCGCTCGATCGACATCAGCGCGCTCTGGCTCAT
>JAPLTR010000233.1 GCA_026398065.1 Verrucomicrobiota bacterium
GTGTCGGTCTGGCGGTTGGTGTTGCGCGAACCCTGGCTTGAGACGGAAGCGGTGAGCGACGGCAGGAACCCGGCGCGCTGCACGGCGTGGCGCGCGCGGGACTCGTCGATCCGCGCCAGCGCCGTGCGGATCGTGGGACCGGTCTCAAGGGCCCGCGTGATGAGCTGGTCGAGGACCGGGTCGTCGAAGCGATGCCACCACTGGCTGAGGGCGGCGAGGTCGAGCGCGCCGGTCGCAGCTGACTGCTGCCATTGGAGCGGAATGGCGGGCCGCGCGGCGGGAGTAGGGGCGGAGCCGGTGTTGGCGCAGGAACTCAGGCCGAGGAGTGTGAGGGTCAGAAGGCCCGTGGAGCGGCTGCAGACCGGGCGGGAAGATGATCGGTTGGCGGGCATGTGATGCTTCACGATGGCCCCAAGATACGCGACCGTACCTTTAGAGAACGTGAAGGAGCCCGGAGCAGACTGTGGATTTTTAACGCAACCCGCTCAATGCCCCGGCTTAACCCACCGGCGCGATTAAACTCGTTCTGCGGCCACCTCAGAACGCGATGGATAGCCCCCTCCCGCTTTCGGGGGAGCACAGGCAGGTGGGCAGATCGTTTTTCTGTCGCAGGCAATCGCGCGATTGGCTGGGTCTGAAGCCGTCTGATCTTGGTGCGTCGACGGGTCGCGGCGAATGGACGGCGAGGAAGTGGACCGGCGCCTGTTCGTTCGCGGCCAATACCATCCGGTGCGGCCGACGACCTTCCCCAGTGCAGCCTCACGACCGTTGGACGTGACAGTCATGGCCGGCGATCGGTGGCGCTCAGCGACCTCCCCGCCAGGGCGGTGTCGTTTCCCTGACCGCGGGCTGTTTTTGCGGTCGTTGTTTTTCCCGGGATATCTCCGGACATCTTCCGGGAGGAAATGCTGGGCCCCGCTGCCGAAACTTTTCTTCGAAAAGTTGTGACCGGGTGATTCAGAATGGGGCGGCCAACGGGACTCGAACCCGCGACCCCAAGATTCACAATCTTGTGCTCTAACCAACTGAGCTATGACCGCCGTAAACTGAGGAAGGAACACGGTCGCCAGCCCGCCTGACGCTGTCAATCCCTTCTTCCCGGGTTTGCGATTGCGCCGGATTGGCCGCATTTTACGCTGGAGAGCCTCCCACATGCCGCGCCTGCGCCTCGTCACGTTCAATATCGCGCATGCGCGCGGTTTGACGCCCATCCAGGGATTCACCTCCCAGCGGAAGCTGCAGCTCAACCTGCGGAAGATCGCCGCGCTGCTCGACCGGCTGAAACCGGATGTGGTGGCGCTGCAGGAGATCGACGAGTGTTCGCGGTGGGCGGGGAATTTCGACCATCTCGACTACCTGCGGGTGCACGCGAGTTTCCCTCACACGGTGTTTGGCATCAACAACCGGCGTGTGGGGCTGCTCAACCTGTGCTACGGCAACGCCTTTTTGGCGAAGCATCCGATCCGTACCTCCGAGACGGTGGCGTTTGGGACGCGGAGCGTGGGGGAGAAGGGGTTTCTGTACGTCGAGCTGGATGTCGCGGGGCGGTGCGTGCCACTGGTGAACCTGCACCTGCATTTCAGCTCCCGCGCGCAACGGCTGGCACAGTTGGAGCGGCTGCTGACATGGCTGCGGGAAAAACACCGGCTGCACAGGAAGCTGTGGGCGATCCCGCCGATCATCTGCGGGGACTTCAACAACCCGGGGACGGGGGACGATGCGACGGCGTCGCTGCTGAGCCATCTCTCGGACTACTCGGACTATGTGCTGCACCCGGTGGGCGGAAAAACGTTTCCGTCGCCGATGCCGAGCCGGGCGCTGGACTTCATCTTTCTGCCGTCGGGGTGTCGGGAGGTGCGCAGTGAAGTCGTGCGCTCGATGCTGTCGGACCACCGGCCGGTGGTGGTGGAGTTTGAGGTGGCGTGAAAAAATCTCTTTGCGCCGACCGGCCGATTTTGCGGCGATGACGGTCCGCATGTCACGCCTCGCCACCACCTTTGCCCGCACGCGGGCGCAAAACCGAGCCGCCTTTGTCGCCTATGTGTGCGCGGGCGACCCGGACTTCGACACGTCGCTGGCGGCCTGCCGGGCGCTGCTTGCCAACGGCGTGGACGTGCTGGAGCTGGGCGTGCCGTTTTCCGACCCCCTGGCCGACGGCCTGACCAACCAGCTCGCCGCGCAGCGGGCGCTGGAGAGCGGGATGACGGCGGCGCGGGTCTTCGAGCTCGTGCGGCGGCTGCGGGCGGAGAGCGAGACGCCGATCATCTTCTACACGTACTACAACCTCGTGTTTTGCAACGGCGTCGACGCCTACGTGCGCGCCGCGAAAGACGCGGGGGTGGATGGTATCCTGACGCTGGACCTTCCGCCGGAGGAGGCGGGGCCGGTGACCGCGGCGTGCCGGGCCCACGGAGTCGACACGGTGTTCATCGTGGCACCGACGACGCCGGACGCCCGCATCCCGACGATCGCGGCGGCGGCGACCGGTTTCATCTACTATGTGTCGCGCGAGGGCGTGACGGGCGTGCGCGACCAGGTGGCGGGCAACATCGCCGAAGCGCTGGCCCGTATCCGAAAACACACGACCCTGCCGGTGGCGGTGGGCTTCGGCATCGGCTCGCGTGCGCAGGTCGCCCAGGTGGCGGCGCACGCCGACGGCGTCGTGGTGGGCAGCGCGCTGGTGAACTGCATCCGCGACCACCTCGGCGACAAGGCAAAGCTCGCCGCGGCGATCGGGGCGAAGGCCGCCGACCTGTCGGCCGGCGTCGCGCGCGGCTGAGCCCGGCCCCCGAACGAGCTCGCGCCGCAACCCCGCTTTTGCCCCCTCGCGCCATGGCCCGCAAAATCCTGCTTATCGACGACGACCGGCTGCAATACCGGTTGACGCAGGCAAATTTCAAGAACTTCCAAGGGGAGCAGTACGACCTCGAGTGGGCCGAGACCTACGAGGACGGGTTGGCGAAGCTGCTGGCGGGCGGGCATGCGGCCTGCCTGCTCGACTACCAACTCGGGGTGCGCGACGGACTGCAGCTGATTCGCGAGGCGGTGGCCCAGGGCTGCCGGACTCCGATCGTGTTTTTGACCGCCGAGACGGCGGAGCGGGTGGACATCGCGGCGATGGAGGCGGGTGCGCTTGACTACCTGGTGAAGGGCGAGATCACGCCGCGCATGCTGGAGCGGTCGTTGCGGTATGCGCTCAAGCTGGGCGACACGCTGGAGGCGCTGCGCCGGCTGGCGACGCGCGACCAGCTGACGGGGCTGCTGAACCGCCGGGAGTTTGACCGCATCCTTGGCGAGGAAGAGGAACGCGTGCGGCGCTTCGGACACCCGCTCGCGCTGGTGATGATCGACGTGGACCATTTCAAGTCGGTGAACGATACGCACGGGCACCCGGTGGGCGACGTGGTGCTGCGCGAGGTGGCGCGGCGGGTGGGGGGGCTGCTGCGCGCGGTGGACCGGATCGCGCGGTTTGGCGGCGAGGAGTTTGCGCTGATCCTGATGCAGACCGACCGCGCGGCGGCCCTTGAGGTGGCGCGGCGGGTGTGCGCGGTCGTCGAGCGCGAGCCGGTGCTCGCGGGCGAGCGGGTTGCGCTGAACATTACGGTGAGCGCGGGCGTGGCGGCGCTGCCGGCGGACGGGAAGTCGGGCTCCGACCTCGTGGCGGCGGCGGACCGGGCGCTATACGCGGCGAAGGCGCGCGGGCGCAACCGCGCGGTGAGCTTCAATGAACTGTAGCCGCGTCAGGCGCGAGGATGCGCAGGCTCGCGGGGCGCACGGCGAACGTGACGCGGGCGGGGGCGGCGTGGAGCTCGCCGTCGGTGTGGATCGGGCCGGGGCCGGGGCGCTCGACGGTGAAGGCGGCGGCGCGGCGGCACAGCACGGTCGCGTCCCGGTCAAGCAGGCCGCGAAACAGCCGCCAGAGCAGCGGCACGCCGTTGCGCAGGGTCACGGGCGGGATGGCGGTGAGGTCGAGCAGGCCGTCGTCGACGCGGGCGCCGGGGGCGATGCGGGCGTTGTTGCCGTACTGGTCGGAGTTGCCGACGGCGAGGGTGAAGGCACGAAACGGCGTGCGCGCCCCGGCGTGCTCCACGATGTAGTCCTGGGGCTGATAGTCACGGAAGGCCTGCGCGCTCGTCCGGAGGTAGCGGACGAAGCCGCGGCGCGCGAGGCGGTTGAAGCGCTCGGAGATCTCAACCTCGAAACCGAGGCCGGCGGCAGTGAAGAACGGATGTCCGTCGGCGAGGCCGGTGTCGATCAGACGGGTTGCGCCGGTGGCGATGATGGCGAGCGAGCGGGCGACCGAGCCGTGGATCCCGAGGTGGCGGCCGAGGCCGTTGCCGGAGCCGCAGGGCACGAGGCCGAAAGTCGCCGGGGTGCCGACGAGGACGGCGGCGACCTCGTTGAGCGTGCCGTCGCCGCCGACGGCGACGACGCGTTCGCAGCCGTCGGCGAGGGCGCGCGTCGCGAGCTCGGTGGCATGGCGCGGGCGCTCGGTGAACGCAAGGCGGGCGCCATGCTGCGCGGCGAAGGCGGCGACCTCGTCCCGGGCGCGCAGGGCGCGGCCGGAGCGGGGGTTGACGATGAAGAGCGTTTTCAAAACTTGGATACAGGGCAGCGGAGGCGGCGGACGGCTTCAAGATTTCGTTGGCAGGGGAGGGGGCCGCTGGGGGCGCGCCGGAGGGAGGCTGGCGGTCGATGAAGCCGGTGCTCCATGTCCTCACGGGGCCGACCGCGGTCGGGAAGACCGAGTGGGCCTTGCGCTGGGCGGAGGCGCGGGGGGCGGAGATCGTGTCTTGCGACTCGCTCCTGTTTTACCGCGGCATGGACATCGGGACGGCAAAGCCAACGGCGGCGGAGCGGGCGCGCGTGCCACATCACCTGATCGATGTGTGTGGCGTGACGGAGCGGATGGACATCACGGACTATGTGAAGCTGGCGCGGGCGGCGGTGGCGGAAATCGCGGGGCGGGGGTGCGCGGTGCTCGTGACCGGAGGGAGCGGATTTTATCTGAAGACTGGAGCGGTGTATCGCCGCGGGCAAGACACTCGCCGTGCTCGCGGCGGAGTTTGCGCGGAGGCCGGGGGCGTTTGCCGACTGGAGGGTGGAACTCACTCGGCTGGACCGCGAGCCGGCGGAGTTGGACGGGCGGATCGCGCAGCGGGTCGGAGTGATGCTGCGGGAGGGATTGGTGGAGGAGGTGCGGCGGTTGCGGGTGGAGGGTTTCGAGCGGAACCCGAGCGCGGCGCTGGCGATCGGTTACCGGGAGGTGTTGGCAATGCTGGACGGGGCACTGCCGGAGACGGCCTTGGCGGCGGAGATCGCGAAAAACACACGGGCACTGGTGAAGAAGCAGCGGACATGGTTCCGGACGCAGCTGCCGGAGCACCGGGTGCTGGTGGCGGGGGCGGTGCGAGAGGCCGCCGAGCTGTTTGCGTAGGCCAACGTAACCGTTGGCTCGCGGAAACCATCACTGCGTGCGGCGGTAAGTGTCGCGGCAGTAAACCAAGGTGTCGGGATTCGCGATTTCCACGAGGCCGCTGCCGGCGGTGAGCAGGCAAAACTTCCGGTCCTGGCGGGCGAGCTGGAAGGTGTCGGAGTTGTTGGCGAAGACGTCCTTGGTGCCGAGGGCGCGGAAGGAGATCCTGCCGTCGGCGGTGACGGTGATCACGCGGTCGCCCGGCTGGCTTCCGGTGGCGTAAGTCCCGGCGGCTTCGGCGCTGCGGGCCGCGAGCTCGGCGGGTTCGGTCAGGAGGACCACGTCAGGCACCTCGTTGACGCTATCGACGGAGAAGACGGCGTCGAGCGCGTAGCCGGCCAGCGCAAGCCCGGCGAGCATCAGCGTAAACGCGATGCCATAGCTGACGGCGGACCGCGGCGGCAGGGTCGCGGATGCGGCGGAGGTGGGCGGGGTGGACATGGGGACGCCTCAGTGTTCGAGCACGTAGACGGGTTGGTTGCGGAAACCGAGCCGGAGTTTCCCGGCGTCGAGGCGGCCATCGTCGAGCCGGCGGTCGAGATCGGTCAGCTGCACGGGGTCGGTCGAAACCGCCGTGGTGGCGTCGGACGCGATGACAATCGCGGCGCGGTAGCGTTCCCCTTGCTGGACGGTGTTGGGCGACCAGGTGTAGCGGCCACCGATCGGCGTGGGGCGCCGCCACGCGGCGGCGTCGAGGCGCGTTTCGAGGCCGAAGGGAAGGGCTCCGGGAGTACTGTCGCCGGGAGGCCAGTCACCCTTCTCCTGGGCATAGGTTTGGAGGGCGGCGGCGAATGCTCGGAGGTCGGCCTCGACCGCGGCGGAGCGGGCCGCGATCCGGGACCGCTGGAAGGCGGGCCCGCCCAGGGCGGAGAGTGCGCCCAGCAGGAAGACCACGAGGGAAACCCGGATCGAGATGGAACCTGACGCTGGTCGGCCTGAAGGGGGGATTGGGCGGGACGCCATCACGGGAGACCCGAGGATGCACGAGGGAACGCCGGTTTCAAGCCGCAGCACGGGGGCGGTTGAGCCGGACAAAGATGACGACGTGCGTGGCGACGATGAGCGGGACGAGGAAGGTGGGGAGGAGGCTGAGCGGCAGATAGGTGAGCGCGCGCATCTGCAGCGGGCTTTCGAGATTGAGGCGGGCGGCGGTCAGGACGACGAGCGCGATATCGACGAGGCCGAGGATGTTCCAGATGCGGACGGCGCGCTCATGCGCGGCCTCGGCCATGGGGGCGAACGTGAGGGCGAGCGCAAGGACGGCGACCACGATGTCGCCGATGCCGCCGGGCACGGCGAAGTCATAGGGCAGCAGGCCGCGCCGGTAGAGGACGAGGAAGTAGACGCCGACAAACCGCGTCACGTGCAGGAAGACGAGGGGGCGGAGGTTCAGGGCGTCGACCCAGGCGCGGACGGCGGCGAGCCGGAAGTAGGCGGCGAGGAGCAGGGCGGAAAGGCCGAGCACGACGGCGGGAATCGCGAGCGGGGGCAGGCGCTGCAGCAGAAGTTGCTGGCCGGCCAGAAAGGCGGCGCCAAACCAGAGCCAGAAGATCAGACGGACGACGAGGGCGGTGGGCATCTCGCCAACGAGGAAAGCGCAGCGGGTGGGACGGGGCGAGAGCGGAGTGAGCATGAAAAAAGCGCGCCGGGCGGGCGCGCTTTGGTTTCGAGGACGGGCTTCGAGGCCCGCGAGCCTAACAGGCAATCACTCCGGGAGCTGGACGCGGTAACGATCGATGGAGCTGCCCTCCAGGCGGGCGACTTCGGCATTGGCCTGACGGAGGGCCAGCTTGGCGGCGAGCTCGTTGAAGCGGGCGGTTTCCAGGTCTTCCTGCGCCTGCAGCACGAGACGGGCGGTGGAGAGTCCGGCATCGAAGCGGGCCTTCTGGAGGTCGTACTGGCGGGCGCTGAGTTCGGTGGCCTTGGCGGCGATGTCCACGGCGAGGATGTTGGTCTCCACGGCGCGGACGGCGGTGCGAACATTCACCACGAGGGACTGTTCGAGCTGATCCAAGCGGACCTTCTGGGAATTGCGGGTGATGACGGCGGAGCGGTAGCGGGCCTTGTCGGCCTGCAGACCCCACGGCATCGTGTAGTTGAGGCCGAGTTGACGACGGTCGTTGTGGGCATCGTCACCGAGGTAGGCGAGCGCATTGCCGTAGCTCTTATCGTTGGTGTTGTAGTTGAGCGAGGCCGTCAGATTGAGGGTGGGGAGCTGGTTGCGCTTCGCCGTGGCGAGATCGATTTCGAGCTGCTTGATGGTCTCCTGCTGCGAGAGGGCATCGGGGTAGCGGTCGCGCGCGAGCTTGTAGGTGGTGGCGAAGGACGGGACGTTGCCCTTGAAGTCATCGAAGGCGACGGCACCGGGGCGGCTGTCGAAGTCGGGCTGATTGATCAGTGCGAGCAGGGCGTCCTCGCGATCGGCGACGGTCTGTTGGGCGACGACCAGGGCGCGGCGGGCGTTGGCGACGCCGACCTCGGCGCTGAGCACGTCCAAGTCGGTCATCACGCCGGTGGCCCGGCGGGCCTTGTTTTCCTGAAACAGGACCTCATTGCGATCCAAGGTGAGCTGGCGGATGCGGACGGTCTCGCGGGCGGAGACGAGATTGTAATAGGCGGTCTCCGTGTCGCGGATGACCGTGAGCACCCGGCTGCGATAGTTCAGCAGCGCAATGTTAACGCCGATCTTGGTGCGGTCGATGTTGGACTTGGCGGCGGTAGGGCCGGCGTTTCGGAGCAACGGCTGATTGAGGGCGCCGGTGATGCCGCTGGAAAACCGCGTGAGGGGCGCGGTCGACGAGTTGCGATCGAGGTTGCCGGTGAGGGAGAAGGTACCGTTGGTCTGGGCAAGACGCTGACTCGCGCCAAAGGTGAAATTGGTCGTGCTCGCGTCGCGAGGCTGCGGCTTGTAACTACCGTCTTGCTGTTGGACGAGCTGGACACCGCGGTTCAGGCTGCGGCTGGTCGAACCCGTCAGCGTGGGTGAGAAGTCCGTTTTCGCGATGAC
This sequence comes from Verrucomicrobiota bacterium, assembly GCA_026398065.1. Classification (GTDB taxonomy): domain Bacteria; phylum Verrucomicrobiota; class Verrucomicrobiia; order Opitutales; family Opitutaceae; genus GAS368. The sequence goes on from JAPLTR010000233.1 coordinate 8,484, forward strand.
GAGGTTCTCCTTGGCGACATCGGTCGAGAAGCCCTGGATCTGCAGGTCGAAATTCTTCTTCATCGCGAGGCCGATGCATTCCTCGATCGTCAGCGGCCGGCCGGAGGCGGCCGTTTGGGCGCGTGCGGGCGCGAGGGGCAGGGTGAGGGCGAAGGCAAGGAGGGCGCGGGCGAGGTAGCGTGACATGACGTGGAAGAAAGGAAAGGGAGGTCGGCTGAAGTTAAAACACCGAAGGGGGTTGAAAGTTACTGTTTTTCGAACTCACCGGCCGACGTGCGCTTGAGGACGGTGAAGCCCGCTTGTCTGGCGCGCGAGACGGAAAGCGGCGCGGAAAGTTTCGGGGAATTTACGGACTGAACGGTTACCCGGCGGACCGCCTGGCCGCAGGTGGGGCAGGCGGTGAGATCGGGCGCCCCGGTCGCGGCGCGGTGCTCGAAACCCTCGCCGCACAGGCGACAGGGGGCCGAGACCGGGGCGTAGGCATGGAGGGGCATCGGGGCCCATTTCACGACAGGCCGGGGCGCGGCGGCGAGCCGAATCGTGGTGGGCTGTTGCGGGCGGGGATAAGCGGTCCGTATGACGACGGCAAAAAAAGAAGCGCGTCCGGTTGAACGCGCTTCGTAAAGGATGGGCCGACAACCGGCCGACGGGAGCGAGGGGACTTACTTCTCCTTGGGCTCGGACTTCTTGAGCTCCTGCTGAACCAGGTCGGAAACATAGGACCGGGCGTTCATGCTGGCCGTGTACCCGGCAATCTGGTTGCGCATGGTGACGAACTGCGGGTTGGCCTCGGTGAGGTCGGGGGCCTTCTTGTCGAGCGCATAGACGAAGAGCCCCTTGTCCTGACCGACGACCATGTCGGAGACCTGGCCTTTTTCGAGGCGGTCAAGGGCGCCGAGCATGGAGTAGTCGGCGTCCTGCGGGCGGTTGCGGAGCGTGAAGGGGGCGACGGTCTTGGTCTCGATCTTGACGCCCGCCGAGGAGGCGGCGGCGGTGGCGGCCTGTTCAAACGTGTCGCCAGCCTTCAGGCGGGTCTCGAGCTGGGTCTTGATGGTCTTGCCGAGGTCGACGAAGCGGCGGCGCTTCTCGCCCTCGGTCCAGTCGGCGGTGACCTTCTCGCGGACTTCGGCGAAGGCGGGCTTGCGCGCGGGCTGGGTCTCTTTCCAGAAGAGCACCACGGCGCCGGTCGGGACGTTGACGGCTTCGGTGTAGTAGCGGTCTTCGCGGGGAAGCTTGAAGGCCTCGGCCGCGGCCTCAGGGGAACCGCCGAGCTCGGCGGGGCCGGCTTCGCGGGTGAAGGGGGCGAGGGGCTTGGCGGTGAGCTTCAGCTTCGCAAGGAAGGCGTCGATGCCGGCGGCCGGGACCTTGTTTTCGTAGATCGCCAGCGTGAGGTCGCTCGCGGCCTTGGCGGCGAGCTTCCGGGCCTGCTCAAGCTTGAGGGTCGCCTCGACCTGGGGACGGGCGGCGGCGTAGTCGGCGGCGGGGTCGGCCTTCACCGGGTTCTTGTCGTCGGCCGGCTTCACGGTCGGGGCCTTGGGGAAGCGGGAGGGATTTGCGTCATAATAGGCGCGGACCTCGGCTTCGGAGACAGTGACGCTGGGCAGGTAGGAGAGGGCGGAGAACTCGGCGTAGGTGGCGACGACGCGGGGCGGGATCTGGAAGCGAGCGGCCTCCTCCTCGAAGAACTTGGTGAGGTCGGCGTCGGTGGGCTTCAGCGTCGGCGCGAAGCTCGCGTAGTCGGCGGAGGCGGTGGCGACGGTCCAGGTGGTGTCGGAGCGGGCGAGCTGGGTCTTGACGTCGCCGGGGAGGACGTAGCCGGGGCCGCCGATGAGCTTGGTGACCTTCTCGGCGCGGACGTCGTCGCTGATGACACGCTTGATGTCGCTCTCGGTGAGGCCGCGGGGGTTGGTCTTGAGATTGTCGCGGAAGGTGCTGTAGGCCTTGGCATCGAACTGTCCCTCCTGGGACTGGAACATGCGGAGGGTCTTGATCTGATCGGTGATCTCGGCGTCGGTGGAGGCGGGGATGTGCCACTCGTTGGCCAGGTGGAGCTGGGTGGCGCGCTGGAAGGCGTACGACTGGAGCTGGTCGGGCTCGATGTTGCCAAAGCCGCCCATCTGGAGGTTGGCGCTGATCCCGGCGTCGCCCATCAGGCGCTGCTGGTCCTGGGCGAGGCTGAGGTTGTACCCGAAGAAATGCCGCTCCACGAGCTGCCGGTCGCCATGGCCGAGGCCGGGGGAGGCTCCGATGGTGAAGACGAACGAAATGATGATGAGCGCCAGCAGCACCGCAAAGATCGTGCGGAAGTGATGCTGAAAATATCTCTGAATCCAGGTGATCATGGGGAGAAAACGTTGGACCCTAGGTCGCGGGGCACCCGTGGCAAGGGCGAATTCGCCCGCCGGCCCGGCGTGCCGCCCGGGCCTCAGACCGGACGCTTCTCGCCGAGGGTAAACGGCGGACGGGATTCGTCGAAGGGGAACTCGGCGAAAAGCTCCTCCAGGCTCTTCTTGAAGAAGGGCCGGGTGCCGATCTCGCCCAGCGCCTCGTCGTAGTGGTGCAGGATCGGGTCGATGCGCTCGAGCGCCTGGCCGACCGGATCGTCGCCGAGGTTGTCGTCGAGGGTCTTGAAGTCGTGGAGGTTGATCCGGCCGAGGGGGCGGGCGGGCTGGTAGCGGTGCTCGGTGGCCGGGGTGTCGGCGGCGGGCCGGAGCGTCGTGATGAGGTTCATGTGGACGAGGCGGTTGAGGCACTCGTTGATGATCTGGGTGGGGACCTTGAGGAGGTCGCCGAGCTGCGAGGCGGTGACGGGCGGGAGGCAGTCATGGAAACGCCGGCCGATCGTGAGGAGCACCACGAGCGAGAGGCGCTCGCGCATCGACTCGGTGAGCTGGCCCCACGCGGCCTGGCTGTTGCGGAAGTGGACATTCTGGACGGCGTAGCTGATCACGCCGCCGATGAGGATGTAGAGCCAGAAGACGTACAGGCCGAGCATGAGCACGAGCGGCACGGCGAGCTGGCCGTAGAGGTTCTGCGTCTGCACGACGCGGCGCACGTAGAAGAACGCCACGAAATTGTTCAGCATCAGCAGCGCCGCGACGACGAAGGCCCCGGCAAACGCCGCGCGCCAGAACACGTGCGTGTTGGGGATCACGCGGTAGACGAGGGTGAGCATCACGATGAGCAGCGTGAGGGAGAACATCGGCACCGACCACCGCAGCACGGCGACGAGGCTTTCGCCGCCGGGGAGCTTGCTCATCGAGGCCACGATGGGGGCGTCGAAGACGTTCAGGGCGGCGCCCGCGCCGAGCAGCGTGACGGAGCCGAAGAAGAGCACGGCGCCGAGCGTCAGGATCGTCCAATAAAACACGATACGCATCAGCAGCGAGCGGCTGAGCCGGATGCCCCAGATGTCGTTGAACGCATCCTCCACGGCCTTGAACATCAGGAGGACGATGAAGATCAGGGAGAACGCACCGAAGGCGCCGCCGTAGCCGGAGCGCGCGCTGGTGACGAACCCGCTCAGCATCTCGACGACCGGGGTGTTGACGGCCTCGCCGATCTTCACGTCCTCGCCGGCGGCGTTCTGCAGCGAGCGGAGCTGCGGGGCGGCCTGCTCCAGCAGGGCGCCGATCTGGTTGGCGATGATCTGCGGGTCGTCGTTCTTCCCGAGCAGGAAGCCGCCGATGAGCACGGCGATGGCGATGAGCGGCCCGAGGCCGAGGAGGGAGCTGAAGCTGAGCGCGGCGGCGCGGCTCGGGACCTTCGTCTCGAAGAAGACCGTGTACGTGATCGAGACGACCCGGAGGAAGGCGTAGCCCCAGCCCCGCACCGAGGTGTCCTTCATGTGCGCGGTCGACCAGATCTCCTTTTTCCAGACATGGACGAGGTGCCGCCCGTAGCTGGCGGTCCGCTCGAGGACCGAGGGAGGAGGTGGACCGGCGCGGGACACGGAATCAGTGCGACAGCAGGTACCAGCTCAGCGCCCCCAGCCCGCCGACCGCCGCGCCGGCGGCGAGGATGACGGGCAGCATGTTCACAAAGATGGTGCAGAGATAGATGCCGACGGAACCGATGGCGGCGAGGAGCAGCGGGAACGGCTGGCCCTGGGCGAAGAAGATGAAGCCGAGGAACCCGAGGCCCAGCGCCGCGCGGAATCGGATAAACGGATACAGGCTCACCATGCCGAGGCCGAGCATCACCGCGAGGGCGAGGTCTGAGGGCCATCAGTTCCGCGTTCGTGCCGAGGGCGACCCACTGCTCCGCGGTGGCGTCGTAGATCAGCGTCTCCGCCGTGACCTGGCCGGCGCCGGCGAGCGAGGAGACCTGCTCCACGTTGAACGGGCCGCGGGCCTCGGTGTCGGTCGCGTTGCGGATGTAGATTTCCTGCATGGCCATGGGCGGACGGTGGAAGGGGGGGGCGGGAGCGGCAAGAATTTTGTCGGGGGCCGGGGGCGGGGTCAACGCAGGTCCTGGGCCTTCGCCAGGGTCTCGAGCGAGGCACGCATCTCCACCTTGAAGTCCCTGACCGCCTCGGGGTCGGATCTCTCGACCGCAGCGAGGAGGTGACGGTAGGCGTCGAGGCGGAGGCGCAGGCCCGCGAGGACGAGGTCGCGGCGGCGGGCGGTGCGGCGACCGGGTTCGAGCGAGAGATCGGCGAGGGACTTGGTCCAGGCCTCGTTGAACGGGAGGATGTCGTCGCGGAGCAGGCGGGCCAGGTCCGGGCTGGGTTGGCCGGGCCGATGGCCTTGGAGCGTGGAATCGAGGGTGGCGAGGAGGTCGTTGTCGCGATTGTTGGCACTGCGGAAAGCCGTGTCCCAGTCGAGTTCGTCCGCGAAATGATAGTCGAAACGCGGGGCGGCGGCCACGCCGATCACAAGGGCGACTGCGACGGCGGCGGTGCCGAGGCCGAGGCGGGACACCAGCAGGCGGCGGCGGGTTTCGAGATCGTTGTCGATGCCCGGTGCGATCACCCCAAACACGAGATTGTAGCCGATGGCGGTCGTCACGCTCGAGAGCAGGGGCTGCCAGACGCTCTTGGGCAGGGCGTGTTTTTCGTGGAGCATGTAGCCGACCAGAGCGCCGAAGACACCGAACACCGCGCCGGAAGCGCCGGCGCTCCACGCTCCGCGGGTGCCGTGCCATACCAGGGTCGTGAGGCTGCCGGTGAGGCCGCTGCCGAAATAGACGAGGAGGTAGAGCGGGCGGCCGAGCAGCCGTTCGAGGAGCTGACCGGTCTGGAACAGCGCCCACATGTTGAGCCCGAGGTGGATGACGCCGTAGTGCAGAAACATGCTCGCCACGAGCCGCCACCACTGGCCGTCGGTGGTCAGGGGCGCGTAGTTGGCGCCGTAGCGCGCGTACGGCGCCATGTCGGCGACATTGATCCAGCCCGCCCCGGCGAGGCCCATGGCGGCAAAGACCAGGACATTGGCGACGATGAGGAGGCCGGTGACGGACGTCCACGGGCTGCTGGCGGCGGGCAGGCGGGCGAGGCGCTCGGCGAAACCGTGGTCGGCGACGAAGTCGGCGTCCTGGGTCGCAGGGAACAGCCGGGCCACGGCGGCGGCGTCCGCGGGCGTGGCGCAGTGGAAGGCGAACTGCTGCCCGGGCGCGACGCCGGAGCGGAGTGTACCGAAGAACTCGATACGCGTGCCCTCGACCGCGACGTTTTTGACCTTCCCGGCGTCGAAGGCGAAGGCGAGTTCGCCGCCCAGCGAGAGGGACGGCGCGGTGGGCCCGGTGAACGTATAGGTGGCGGACGGGCCGGCGCCCTGGATCACGAGCGTGCCCCGACCGCGCGCCGACGCCGCGAAGGACCGCCCCGCGAACTCGTCGTACTCGATGGCGAAGGTGGCCTCGGCGGGCAGGAGAGGCGGGAGCGGTTGGTCCGACATGGGCGGTGGTGGAGGTAGGGGCGCGCCTCCGAGGCGTCCGTCCTAGGGGGATCGTAGGGAAAAAGGGAACGCAGGCCCTGAGGCGGACGGCTCGGAGAGCCGTCCCTACCGGAGGATGAAGGGTGGTGTCAGGTCGGGTACGTCCAGCCCTTGCGATAGTCGCGGCGGAGGAGCTTGTTCGCGGCGGGGTCGTTGAGGATGACTTCCTTCTCGCCGTCCCAGTCGAGGCTGCGGCCGTGCTTCATCGAGAGCATGCCGAGGAGCGCCATGTTCGTGGAGAGCAGCACCTCGCCGATGTCGGACACGGGTTTGGTGTTGGTGCGGATCGCATTCAGGAAGTCGGCGAAGAGCTCCTTGATGTTCTGCGAATCGGGCGAGTTGAGCTTCGGCGCCTCGGTGACGACGGGTTCCTTCGCGTCGGAGGGGTAGAAGGTCCAGCCCTTCTGCCAGCCCATGTGGAAGATGCCCTTGGTGCCGTAGAAATAGCAGCCGACGTTTTCGCCCTTGTCGGTGTTGTTGTTGGCGAAACGGCGGTGCTCCCACTGCACGTCGAACTGGTCGAAGCTGAAGGTCGCGAGCTGGTGGTCGGGGGCGTCGGTGGTCTGCTCGGTCGGGGTCGAGATGGCCGGACCGGCGATCGGGCGGCCGCCGGTGGAGTAGATCCGCTTCGGGTGTTTCTCGCCGGTGATCCAGAGGACCTGGTCGAGCCAGTGGATGCCCCAGTCGCCGAGCGTGCCGTTGGCGTAGTCGAGGTAGTTGCGGAAGCCGCGGGGGTGGATGCCGCGGTTGCCGGCACCGAGCGAGGGGTTGCGCGGATCGCCGCCGTTGAACGGGCGCAGCGGGGCGGGGCCGCACCACATATCCCAATCCAGCTCCTTCGGGACCTCGACGGTGGGGAGCGGCTTTTCCTTCCCGCCGGCGTAGTGGACGAAGCAGCGGACCATGCCGATCTCGCCGATCTTGCCGGAACGGATGAAGTCGCGGCCGCTGACGTTGTGCGGCGAGATGCGCCGGTGCGTGCCGACCTGCACGACGCGGCCGGTGGCGCGGGCGGCGTTCACCATGGCCCGGCCTTCCATGACGGTGTGACCGATCGGTTTCTCCACGTACACGTGCGCCCTTCGTCGCGGCGAGCGCCTCGCGGTAGTCCTTGAAGAGCTTCGGCGTATCACCGGTGCCACTACGGACGTTGGCGAGCGTCGGCTCGAACTGACGCGAGTCGACGTCGCAGAGCGCGACGACCTCGCAGGCGCCGCTCGCCATGGCCTCGCGGAGGATGTTGTTGCCCCACCAGCCGCAGCCGATGAGGACGGTGCGGAATTTTTTGGCGCCGGCCTTGTCCTGGGCGCGGATGGAGAACGGCACGGCCGCGAGGGCGGCGGCGGTGGCGGAGGTCTGGAGGAAGGTGCGGCGGTTCATGGGCGGAGGGGCGGAGATCGGGGTTCGGAGATCGGAGTTCGGAAGACAGAATTTTGAACAGAAGGAAACGGAGCGAACGAAGAGCGATGAGGTGAGCGAAGGCGGTAAGACTCTTCGTTAACTTTGTTTTCTTCTGTTCAATTCAGGGGGGTGAGTTTCGGAATGGCGCTCAGGCCTTCAGCCCGAGGCCGATTTTATCGCGGAGGTAGGCAATCGAGCGGGCGAGTTCGGCTTTCTGGAATTCCTGGGTGGCGGTCTTGCCCTCGGGGCCGGCGGGGGCCTTGAAGACGGGGAGGGCGTGGCCGCGTTTCGCCATCGCCTCGAAACGGGCGAGGGCGGCGGGGCGCTTGTCGTAGTACTTCCAGAAGTCGGGCGTCTTGTACGGGAAATTGCGGGGGCCGCCGGAGATCGTCTCGATCATGATCGGGACGCGCGGGCAGAGCTGGGCCCAGCGGGCGGCGTAGGCTTTCCAATCGATCAGGCCCTCGCCGGCGGCGGTCCACTGGACGGAGGCGCCGTCGGGGGTTTCCCACACCATGTCGTCGCGGAGGCTGGAGCAGATCGTGTAGCGGCCGAGGTTTTCGAGCACGTCCATCGGGTCTTCGAGGGTCCAGGCGGCGTTGCCGGAATCGATGTTGGCGCCGACGTAGTCCCTGCCCGCGGCCTCGATGAGCTGGACGAGCTCCCAGGAGTGCATGTCGCCGGCGTGGTTTTCGATGGCGACCTTCACGCCGGAGTCGAGGGCCTGCGAGCGGCAGGCCTTGATGACGGCCACGGTGTCGGCGATGCGCGCCTGGATGCCGCCCTCGGTCTTGCGGTCCTCCATCGTGCCGAGCACCACGCGGAAGACGGGGGAACCGAGGGCCTTCGCGACGCGAAGGCCGAGGCGCAGGTGTTCCTCGGCGGTGCCGCGGTTGGGGCGAAACGCCTTCGACGTGGGGCAGATGCTCCAACTGCCGGCGTAGATCGTGATGCCGAGGTCGGCGGCCTTGCGG
>JAPLTR010000404.1 GCA_026398065.1 Verrucomicrobiota bacterium
TTGGATCAGATTCTGCCCCCCGAAGCGGTGGTTGCTCACCTGCCAGGTCCAGGTCGTGTAGGGCGGAGCGGCGCGCCCGACATGGCCCATGAAGTCGCCCGCCTCGCGCCGGACCAGCGCGACCATGTCCCCGTTGCGCTCGAACCGCAGCGTGGTCTCGTTCGGCCGGCCGGTGACCTCCATCCGTTTCAGCAGATCCCACGTCACCCCGTCAGTACCGCGATAGATCGCGAGCGACCACTCGGGCCCGGGCACCGAACTCGGCGTGGTCGCACTGTAAACGGCGGCATAGGCCACTCCGTCGTGCCAGGTTACGCGCCAACACCACTCGCCCTCGTGTAAAATGCGCTGTGGCGCGGTCCAGGTGCGGCCGTCCGCGGAGAACATCACGCGCGAGCGTTTCCCCTTCAGGGTCCTGCCTTCGTAGATCGAGCCCCCGCAGCTCAGCATCAGCTGCCCCGAGGGCATGACGGAGAACTTCGGGTCGCGCAGGTCGACGCCCTTTTCGGTCAGCAGCGCCGCGGACTCCCATTTTTTCCCATCGCTCGACGTGAGGATCCGGATGGCGCCGTCGCCACCGACGTGGGCCTCCGACTCGCGAAACGTACACCACCAGTGATCGTGCCAGCGGATCAGATCGGTGAAGGCATTGTGCGAGCCGGCCTCCCAGATTTTTTTGACCTCGACTATCTCGGCTTTCGTTGCCGCCAGGGTCGTGGTCGGTGCCGTCCAGACGAAGGCTGGAATGACAAATGCCCACCGCAGCCGGAGCAGAAGCGAGACGAGGCTATTGGTGGGGACGAATCGCGATGAGCGGGCGTGCATGGAATGGCGGGTACTAGGTGAGAACTGTTCGGGAGAGGGGACGTGCAGGGGTGGTCCGGGCGGTTTGGCGTCTGGCGCGGCTACTCCACCTGCACAAAGGTGCCCTCGATCGTCCGCGTGCCATCCGCCCGGTTGAAATAGTAGACCACGAGGGCGCGGTCGGGTGTGACCATCGTCGCCCAGGGGTAGCCCAGATCAATGCCACCGCCGTCGTCGCGCAGGACGGTCTCCGGCGCCGCCGCGGGGCGGAGGCATTCCGCATCCAGCACCCGCGCCCGGATGCCGTACGGCGGATGCCGGTATCCATAGACCAACAACACCCGATTGTCCGGCAGCCGGGTCGCGTGAAAGGGGTGGCCCTGAAACCCGCCGTCCTCCCACTTTTGGAATGACTTCCCGTGATCGGTCGAGCGCGCGACCACGAGGTGGTCGTTGAGACCGGCCGTGCGGAGGAAGGCCACGAGATCGCCCTTGGGCGTCTCGTAGAGCGAGGTCTCGTTGAACGTCGCCCTGGCGTCCCGGGCGATCGGGCACGAGTATTTCCAGGTCACCCCCTTGTCGGCCGAGATCATCAGGTGCACCTCGGTGCGCGCCGCGCCGTCGGCCGGCGACGCCGCGGTCGCCCAGTACAGCCGGCCGTCCCGGCCTTCGCACATCGCACCGCGGTTGAAGGCCGCCAGCGGTTTGCCGAAGATGTCCACTCGCGGTTCCCCTTCGCTGCGGGGTGGGATGATGGGCGGGCTCCAGGACTTGCCGCCATCCGCCGACTTGAGGAGATAGCCGCCGAGAAAGACGAAGTTGTTCATCACGACCGTATGGGGCTTGGGCAGCTTCGGCAGCGCGGCGGAGGGCATCCAGGCCCAGCCATAGCTCGCACAGATGAGCGAGGCGTCGCTCAATTGCACCAGGCAGGGATCCTGCGACCCGCCAAACGGGTGCGCGTAGAACATCTGCGGATCCTTTGTCCAGGTGCGGCCCGCGTCCTGCGAACGCACGAGCATCAGATAGCTGTTCGGATCCGCGTGCGTGAAGCGCTCGTCGCCGAGCAGCCGGCGATCCGGGGCGCGCCGAAAGGCCACGACGAGTTCCCCATCCGGCCGCCGCACGATCGAGGGGAATGCGCTGTGGTACTGCGGGTCCGCATAGATCATGACGTCCTCGATCTTCCGGATGCCCGGGGAAGGCGGGGCCGCGACGACCAGTCCGGCGGCGAAGCCCAGTCCGAGCAGAGCGATGAACGTGAATTTCATGAGGGGAGGATGCGTCGCGTGAGTTTCATCCGATCAAAAGAAATGGGGGAAGCCGGGAGGAGGCACGATCGCGCAGGACACCGCAGGACTTAAGCGATGGCCGCGCCGCGCAACAGGCACCCTGCATTCATCCAAGCAAGTTTCGTGGCGTTCACTCGGCGGTTATTTTTGCCACCGGGACACCACCGATGTGGCGGGTGCGTTCCGGCAGACTTGGGTTGTGAAAAGGCGGGATTGAGGGGCGGCAGTCGACCGTCCCGGAGGAGACGCTGTGTGAAGCGACGATGACGCGGCGAATGGCCATGGGCCCTTGGCGAAAGGAAGGCTGGCTTGATTCGCAGAGGGGCAAAACAAATTGCATACACGAGTATTGATTTGGTGGGGTTGGTCAACAAATATTCGAAATCTATCGATAAAATATCTCTAATTTTATTGGGGACGGCAGAAAAATCAATGTATACAAACTTGGTCTCCGTGGACAGGCGGGTCGTGCGCAACTGCGCCGGAGCGATCGGGCGGGAACCGCGCGAGCGCGGAGACCACGCCGACACGGTTGTCGAAAAGGGCGTCGGAAACCTGAATCGAACCGATTTTGAATTTCGATGCGATTTCAACGCTCGGGCTCATCCCGAGTGCTCCTTCTCGGACAAAGCACCTAACAACTCTCACGACTTCTGAGGTATTCCAATCACTCCGCCCTAAACCGGTAAAAGGCCCTTTGCAGCCGATCGTAACGTCCGAACGAACGAGCACGAACGAAGACCTCGCGTGCGGTCGCGCCTCTTCGCATGAACAACCCCGTCCCCGATGCCGGCAATGGCTGGCGAGTGCGGCTGAAACTGTGGGAACCGTCCGCAGAAATCCACCGTAGTCCACATGCGTCCAGTTTGGGAGAGGGTAGAGTAACGCCTTCTCCGAGATTGGGTAAGACGCTCAACTAAAATTCTTGCGGCTAGATGGAGGCTTTAAATTGGGTACAGGTTCTGGATTTGATTCAGCGACCTTCAGGTTATGAGTTCGATTCGTAGGTGTGTGCGACCCGCGAACTTGGCCACTGTCGGGCACGTTTGGACTCACTCGGCACCGCGATGGCATGCAGACTATCCCGTGCTTTTGGTGAGAAAATTCTCCAACGCGAATTGCTGACGCCGGGATCGCCCGGTATGATATTTGCGTTATCCTGGCGTTTTCTGCGAACAATCTCGCATTGATAGTTCGTTCTCTCCGGGATTCCCAACTGCGCACCCAAATCACCCTCATTGAGCGATGACGCCCCCCCCCGCGAGCTGGAAATCTTTACTGCAGCCCTGCAGTTGCCCGTCGTCGCCCGCGCCGCCTTCCTGGAGCACGCTTGTGGCGGTGATGGGGCACTTCACCAGCGGGTGGAAGTCTTGCTCAAGGCCCATGGCGAAGCCGGGGATTTTCTCGAGCAACCGCCGGAAGCCTCGATCAGCCCGGCCTTTTCGACCGGCTTTGCCGGCGAGAAACCTGGCGACTGGATCGGCCGGTACAAATTACTGGACCAAATTGGCGAAGGCGGCTGCGGCGTCGTCTATATGGCCGAGCAAGTCGAACCGGTCCGCCGCCGTGTCGCCCTGAAGATAATCAAGCCGGGCATGGACACCCGAAGTGTCATCGCTCGCTTCGAAGCGGAACGCCAGGCGCTTGCGCTGATGGACCACCCCAACATCGCCAAGGTGTTCGATGCCGGGGCCACCGGGTCCGGCCGCCCCTATTTCGTGATGGAACTCGTCCGCGGGACCAAGATCACTACCTACTGCGACGAGCACGCGCTCCCCACCGAGGACCGGCTGAAGCTTTTCATCCAGGTCTGCCAGGCCGTTCAACACGCGCACCAAAAAGGCATCATCCACCGCGACCTCAAACCCGCCAACATCCTGGTCACCACCGCCGAGAACTGCGCGCCTTCCCCGATCGTCATCGACTTCGGCATCGCGAAGGCGACGACCAACCAGCCTCTTACCGACAAAACGCTTTTCACGGCGTTCGAGATGCTGATCGGCACGCCGGCGTACATGAGTCCGGAACAGGCGGTGCAAGGCAGCGTCGACGTGGACACCCGGACGGACATCTACAGCCTTGGCGTCCTCCTCTATGAATTGCTCACCGGCACGACGCCGTTCGACGCCGGCGAGCTGCTGAAGGCCGGCCTCGACGAGGTGCGCCGCGCCATCCGCGAGCAGGACCCCGCCCGTCCGTCGGCCCGCCTTGGCCGGATGACGCGTGAACAGCAGACGACCGTCGCGCAGCGGCGCAAAGCCGAGCCGCCGGGACTGATCCGCGTGATGAGCGGCGACCTGGATTGGATCACGATGAAGGCGCTGGAAAAGAACCGCGCTCGCCGCTACGAGACGGCCAGCGGACTGGCCGCGGATGTGAACCGCTTTCTTATCAACGAGACCGTGGCCGCGCGGCCACCTAGTGCCAGCTACCGGCTTCGCAAGGCGGTCTCCCGCCACAAACTGCTCTTCGTTGTCCTGGGCTCAGTCGCGCTGCTGCTGGTCGCGAGCCTGACGGCGATCGCGGCCTCGTTGAGCAAGGAGCGCCAGGCGCGGCGCGAAGCCGATGCCGACCGCCTCAAGGCGCTGGCTGAGGCGGGCAAGAGCCGCCAAGTGACCCAGTTCCTTGAGGAAATGTTGCAGGGCGTGGGGCCATCCGTCGCTTTGGGCCGCGATACGACCCTGCTGCGTGAAATCCTGGATAAAACGGCCGCCCGCGCGGAAAAAGAATTGGCCGACCAGCCCGCCACGCTGGCGGAGCTCCAAAGCCGGATCGGCGATGTTTACCTGCAGCTCGCGCTCTACGCCGATTCCGAAAAAATGGTGCGGAGTGCCTGGGCGATTTATCAACGGCTCTATGGTGAACAAAATCGCGTGGAAGTCGCGGCCACGCTGAAGCAACTCGGCCAGGTTCTGCAAAAACAGAGCCGGTATCCCGAAGCGGAGAAAAGTCTTCGCGACGCCCTCGCCCGCCAGCGCGCCCTGTTCGGAGCAGAGCATCGCGAGGTCGCAGCGACCCTGAACGAGCTCTCTTCCGTACTTTACGTCGAGGCCCAGTACGTCGAGGC
>JAPLTR010000998.1 GCA_026398065.1 Verrucomicrobiota bacterium
ATGACTTCGCGAAGCTTGCCGAAGTTGATGCGTTCAGAGTGTGTGCGGTCGGCCATGGGAATTCCCGGTAAGGGTTAGGAGGCGGAAAGAGACAGGCGCAGCGCTCAGCGCGCGGCGCGGGAGACAAACGAAAGAACGAAAAGGGAAATAGCAAAGGACAGGCCGTGCATGCGCGCGGCCTGTCCCGTGAAAAACGGAAGTTTTGCGAGAGTGATCGCCAAGCTTCGCGGTGACTTTACTTGAGCTCGACCTTGGCGCCAGCGGCCTCGAGCTTCTTCTTGATTTCCTCGGCCTCGGCCTTGGGAGCGTTCTCCTTGACGGGCTTCGGTGCGCCTTCGACGAGGTCCTTGGCTTCCTTGAGGCCCAGGCCGGTGATGGCGCGGACTTCCTTGATGACGCCGATCTTGTTCGCGCCGGCTTCCTTGAGGATGACGGTGAACTCGGTCTGCGCCTCGGCCGCGGGAGCGGCGGCGGCACCGGCGCCACCCGCAGCGGCGGGAGCGGCGGCAGCGGCGGCGGACACGCCCCACTTGCCTTCGAGATCTTTGACGAGGGCGGCGAGATCGAGGATCGTCTGCGCGGACAGCCACTCGATGACTTGGTCTTTGGTGATGTTGCTCATGTTGACTTCTCCTTGGGCGGACTAGCGGTTTCGAAAAATGAAACGCGTTTAAGAGACGTATCCCCTAGCCTGCTCCGATGGATATTGGGTTTCCCGGCTCGCGCCGGGAAAAATTGGGTTTGGGTTGAGGACGGGATTAGGCGGCCGGAGCAGCGGGCTGCTCCTTCTTGACCTTGGCGTCGAGCAGGCGGACGAAGGACGCCGCGTTCTGCGTGAAGAGGCCCAGCAACTGCGAACGGAGCGCCTCGAAGGAGGGCAGGTCGGCAATCTTGGCGAGGTCGGCGGCGCTGATGAGCTTCTTGTCGAGGATGCCCACCTTCACTTCGAGCTTCTGCTTCTCCTCAAAGAACTTCTTGAGGATCTTGGCGACGCCCGCGGAGTTTTTACCGCCGACGATGACGGCGGTCGGTCCGGTCAGCGCGGTCTCGAATTCCGGCAGGCCGAGGGCCTTGGCCGCAACGCGGAGCGAGCTGTTCTTGACGACGTGGAACTCGGCCTTCTCGGCGTCGAGGCGCTTGCGCAGCTCGGCGGCGTCGGCGACGGTCACCTTCGAAAAGTTGGTGAGGATGACGTAGTCGGACTTCTTCAGGTGCGTCTCGACCTCTTTGATCAGGTAATTTTTTTCGGCTCTCATGGTAGTGCCTTATTAGTATTTGCTGAACTCGGTGGACGAGATGTGGACGCCAGGGCTCATGCTGGATGAGAGGGCGATGGTCTTGATGTACTGGCCGCCCTTGAACGAGGCCGGCTTGGCCTTGCCCACGGCTTCCACGACGACCTGCACGTTCTCCAGGATCTGTGCGGGGGTGAAGGAGCGCTTGCCGACGCCGATGCCGATGTTGGCGGACTTGTCCATCTTGAACTCCACGCGGCCGGCCTTGACGGCCTTGATGCCGGCGGCGATGTCGTCGGTCACGGTGCCGGACTTCGGGTTGGGCATGAGGCCCTTGGGACCGAGGACGCGGGCGAGCGTGCGGACCTGCTTCATGGCCTCTGTGGTCGCGATCGCGACGTCGAAGTCGAGCCAGCCTTCGTTGATCTTCTGCATCATGTCGGCGAGGCCGGCATGATCCGCACCGGCGGCGAGGGCCTTGGCGGTGTCGTCGGTGAAGACGAGGACGCGGACCTTCTTGCCGGAACCGTTCGGGAGCGGCGTGGTGCCGCGCACGTTCTGGTCGCCCGAGGCGCCATCGACGCCGAGGCGGAAGGAGAGCTCGATGGTCTCATCGAACTTGGCCTTCGGGAATTTGGAAAGGATATCGATCGCTTCCTTGAGCGGATATTCCTTCGTGAGATCAGCGACCTTGACGGCGCTGGCGTAGCGTTTGCTGTGGGCTTTTGGCATGTTGACTCCTTGCGGTGCGAACGTCCGTGAGGACTCCCGCGGCGAGTTGGTTTTTGGTGCGGACTAAATTAGTCGATGACGTCGATGCCCATGTTGCGGGCGGTGCCGGCGATGATCTTGATGCCAGCGGCCTCGTCCTTGGCATTCATGTCGGCCTTCTTGATCTTCCAGATCTCGGCGAGCTGCTTCTTGGTGACCTTGCCGACCTTGTCCTGGTTCGGCTTGGCCGAACCGCTGGCGATGTTGGCGGCCTTCTTGAGGAGGACGCTCGCCGGCGGGGACTTGAGGATGAAGGTGAAGCTCTTGTCGGTGAAGACGGTGATGACCACCGGCAGGATCATGCCGTTCTGGTCCTTCGTGCGGGCGTTAAAGTCCTTGCAGAACGCCATGATGTTGACGCCTTGGGCGCCGAGGGCGGGGCCGACCGGAGGAGCGGGATTCGCAGCGCCGGCGGGCAGTTGGAGACGAATGTAACCTTGGATCTTCTTGGCCATGTGAGTAAGGGTGGCGGGTGTTTATGATATCGTGCGGTGGGCGGCGGTGACAAAGAGGCGTCGCATCA
This sequence comes from Verrucomicrobiota bacterium, assembly GCA_026398065.1. GTDB lineage: Bacteria > Verrucomicrobiota > Verrucomicrobiia > Opitutales > Opitutaceae > GAS368. The sequence continues at coordinate 2,530 of JAPLTR010000998.1, forward strand.
CTCCGTGAGGCGTTGCACCTGCCAGTATTCGAGCTCGACCGGCGTAAAACGGCCGAAAATGGAAACGGAAACCTTGAGCTTGCCGCGCTCGGGATCGATCTCGTCGATCCGGCCGGTGAGCGACGCGAAGGCGCCGTCGGTGATCTTGACCTCTTCGCCCACGAGGTACTGCACCTTCGGGACTTCCTTGCCGTTGGCCGCCTCGATGCGGGCGCGGATCTCGTCGATCTCGGCTTGGCGGAGCGCCGCGGGACGGTCGCCCCCGACGAAGCCGATGACGCCGGCGACTTCCTTCACGAAGTACCAGGGCTTGTTGATGACCTTCTTGTCCTCCCCGTAGAGGCACATCTGGATGAAGACGTACCCCGGGTAGAGCTTGCGGACCTTCGTGGACTTCTTGCCGTTCTTGACCTCCGACACGACCTCCGTCGGGAGGAGCACCTCGAAGATCGCGTCGTCGAGTTCCTCCGCCTTTTTGAATTTCTCGATGTAGTTCTTCACCTTGTTCTCCTGACCGGAGAGGGTGTGAAGAGCGAACCACTGGGCGCCGGCGGGCGCGGTCGTTTGGGTGGACATGGCGGGGCGAGTCCGGGGTTAGCTGACCCAGTCCGTAAAGAGGACCACGACTTGGGTGAGCGAAAAATCGCTGATGCTGGTGAAGACACCCAAAATGAGGGCGGCGGCGACGACCACGATGGTGGAGTCACGCAGCTCGGTCTTGGTCGGCCAGGTGCACTTCTTCAGTTCTTCGACGATTTCGCCGGCGAAGATGCGGGTGCTTTGAAACGGATTTTTCATGAACGGAAATTTGGCAGGCGCGGAGGGAATCGAACCCCCAACCAACGGTTTTGGAGACCGCTACTCTACCAATTGAGCTACACGCCTGTGATAAGCTTTCTTAGACGACGCAGCCGAGGCCCCTGTTTGAGGCCTCGGCGGTGTCGAGTTTAGAGATTGGACGACAGTTTATTCGATGATCTCGGTGATACGGCCGGCACCGATGGTGCGGCCGCCTTCACGGATCGCGAATTTCTGGGTCTTTTCTATCGCGATCGGGACGATGAGGTCGATCTCGACGGCGATATTGTCGCCCGGCATGATCATCTCGACGCCCTTCGGGAGATTGACGATACCAGTCACGTCAGTCGTACGGAAGTAGAACTGGGGACGGTAGCCGTTGAAGAACGGCGTGTGGCGGCCACCCTCGTCCTTGGAGAGGACGTAGATCTCGGCCTTGGCCTTCTTGTGCGGCGTGATGGACTTCGGGGCGGCAAGAACCTGGCCGCGCTCGATCGCATCTTTTTCAATACCGCGGAGGAGGATACCGACGTTGTCACCGGCCTGGCCGCTATCGAGCAGCTTGCGGAACATTTCGATACCGGTCACGACGGAGACGACGGTGTCCTTGAGGCCGACGATCTCAACGGAGTCGTTGACCTTGATGACGCCGCGCTCGATACGACCGGTGGCGACGGTGCCGCGGCCGGTGATCGAGAACACGTCTTCGACGGACATCAGGAAGGGCTTGTCCATCTCGCGCTGCGGCTCCGGGATATCGGTGTCGATCGCGTTCATGAGGGCCGTGATGGCGGCTTCGCCTTCGGGCTTGGCCTCAAGGGCGGCGGTGGCGGAACCACGGACGATGGTGGCCTTGTCGCCGTCGAACTGGTACTTGGTGAGGAGCTCGCGGATTTCCATCTCGACGAGGTCGAGCAGCTCGGGGTCGTCGATGAGGTCGACCTTGTTGAGCCAAACCACGATCTTCGGCACGCCGACCTGGCGGGCGAGGAGGATGTGCTCACGGGTCTGCGGCATCGGGCCGTCAGCGGCGGAGACGACGAGGATCGCACCGTCCATCTGGGCGGCGCCGGTGATCATGTTCTTGACGAAGTCGGCGTGGCCGGGGCAATCGACGTGCGCGTAGTGGCGCTTTTCCGTCTGGTACTCCACGTGGGCCACCGAGATCGTGACGATCTTGGAAGCATCGCGCACAGTGCCGCCCTTCGCGATGTCCGCGTAGGTCTTGACTTCGGCCAGACCCTTGCGTGCCTGGACGGCAAGGATAGCGGTCGTCGTGGTGGTTTTACCGTGGTCGACGTGGCCGATGGTGCCGACGTTGACGTGCGGTTTGGTGCGTTCGAATGTGCCTTTAGCCATGTGCGTGGTAGACGTTTGAGACGTTTATATGGGTGTGGATGATGAAAAATGACCTCGGATTTTACGTCGTGAAGCCGGATCGACGTGGTAATTTGGCCCTGGAGCCCAGAACGGGATTCGAACCTGTGACCTCGTCCTTACCAAGGACGTGCTCTGCCAACTGAGCTATCTGGGCAGACTAAGGGAGTGCCAAAAAACGAAAAGAGCGGGAGAACGTGCAGCCCGCAATTGGCACCGTCAACAGCAAATTCGACGAATCCCCTAAATTTCTACGGACCCACCGAAATCCGATAGAAACCTGGCGCCAAACGCTCCCCGACGCGCAGGGTGCGCGCAAGGTATTTTGCGAAGAAACCGTCGACTTCCTCGACTCCCGACCGCGTCGTGACCACCAGGGGCCCCACCAACCCCGCCGGATCGACCCTAGCCATGAACTCCAGTGGTTGCCAGAGGCCTTTGCCCTCGGGCGCCTCCACGATCTGGTCCGACCACACCGTCCGCCCGGTGCTCGCCTCGACGATTTCCACGAACGCCCCCCGCGCCTTGGGCGCGACGACCGGCGTGTCCAACCGACCAAAGCCCACCAACGGGGCCGCCACCGCATCCTCGGTCACCGCTTTCGCCGGCCCGGCGGGCACGGAGATCGGGTCGCTGAGCCCCAGCTTCAGCTCGTTTTCCGCAAAGGCCAGCCGCGGCGTATCATAGCCCTGAAAGCGCCCGCCCGGCTCGGGGGCCGGGATCTCGCGCTGGGTGGCGTTCCACTTCGTCGGCAGGAAGAGCGGCATCGGGTCGAGTAACACCGACTCGTCATTCACCGCGACGTCCCGCTGGCTGACCACCGTCACCGTGGGCCTCGGCGGCGCCTTGGCCGGAGCGAGCGGCGCCCCCCCCACCCCGCGGAACAACATGAGCATCAATGCCCCGACCACCGCCGCACCGGTGCCGGCCACCGCCCAGCGCCGCTTGGTCGTACGCGCCATGGCGCTCATCTCAGCGACCTCCCGCCGACCGCGAGGCCGGCTCCTGGGCACCCCATTGCACGCGGACAAAACCCGACGTGCGCGCGGCTTGCGCGATGTCGACCGAGACCGTCGTGGGGACGCCGGGGGCGATGAGCATGAGCAGCGAGGGGTCTTTCGTCTTCTTCGCCTCGCGTTCGAACCACCTGACCAACTGGCGGGCGTTCATCGCGCCTTCATCCACGTAGATCAAATCCGCCCCGAGCACGCTGATCCGATGGGTCGTCCGGACGGCCCCGGCCATGGCGCCCGGCATCGTCGGCACGTCCAGCCCGATCCCCGGGGCGAGGACGAACCGCGCGCCAAACAGGGAGAAGAACAGCACGATCAGCCCGGCGTTCACGAAGAACAGCCAGTCCTGGCTCCGCGGCGCCGGCCGCAGGTGGGCGGCGAGATCGAGCGGACGGGTGATCATTTGCCCTCCAGGCCCGCGGGACCTTCGCCGGGCTTCACGCCGCGGTATTCAGTCACCAGATACTTCATGATCTCGTTGCCCGACCACTCGATGTCGCGCACGATGGCCCGCACGCGGCCGCTGAGGAAATGATACGCCAGGTGCGCGGGGATCGCCAGCAGCAGGCTGCCTGCGGTCGCAAGCAGCGCCTGCCACATCCCGCCCGAGAGCGCCTCCGCCGTCGCGTAGTTGCCGCCTTTTTCGAACGCCAGGAACGTCGTCGCCATCCCCAGCACCGTGCCGAGCAGGCCCACCAGCGGTGCGACCTGCCCGATCGCCGCGATCGACCCGAGCCGGCGCTCCAGCGCCGGCAGCTCGATGACGGCGGCCTCCTGCACGTGAAACCGCATGGATTCCTGCGAGTCGTCCGCATGAAGCAGCGCGGCCTTCACCACCGCGGCCACGGGGCCGGGCGTCTCCTCGCATACGGTCAGGGCCTCGACGAGGCGGCGCTTGGCGAGGATGTTCTTGATGCCGTCGACAAACGCCTTCGCGGCGATCTGGCCGCGGTGCAGGTAGAGCATGCGCTCGATGAACATCACGAGGCCGAACAGGCCGAGGGCGAGCAGCACCCACATCATCGGTCCCCCGCGGGCGAACAGGTTGAAATCGAAAACGGACATCGGTGGCGCGAAGTTAGAAGCGGTTCATTCCCGGGCGTAAATCGTAAATGCCGGTGCGCTCATGGCTTCGGCTCCGGCAGCCCGAACCGGGCGAGCTTGGCCTTCGTCAGGGCCTCCCAGCCGAGCTTGCTGTCCAGGAGCCGCTGCCAGGCGTTCCTGGCCTCCTCGATCCGCTCCTGCTGTTCGTAGACCTCGCCCAGCCGGTACAGCGTCCGCGCCATCCAGTAGCGGCCCTTCGCGTGCAGCTCCCCCGCACGTTTTTCATCGAGCAGGAAGCGGGTGACGACATCGGTCCACCACACCTCGATCGCCTTGGCGCGGTTCTCGCGCCGGACGAGGAGTTCGCCGAGGTTGTAGCCCGCCTCCACCCGCACGTCGACCGAGGCGTCGGCACGGTCGCGCAGGTGCTCGAAGATCTGCTGCGCCCGCTCGAAGTGCGACGGGTCGCCCGAGGACTGGGCGTTGTGGACCTGGGCCAGCGCGAGCTGCGCAAGGATGAGATTCTCCTGCGACGCCCCCGGCTGGTTCAGCAGGCTTTCGTAGGTCCGCTGGGCCGTGGGCAGGTCGTTCATCTGGCGCCACAGATCCCCCTGCTTGAGGCGGGCCGAAAAGACGTATTCGCTCTTCGGGTACTTGTTCACGAGATCCTCGATCAGGCCGTTGGCCTCCTTGTAGTTCGCCTGCTGCCCGCGCCGCTCGGCCTGCAGCGCCGCCTGATAGAGGGCGTAGGGCGCCAGCTCGTTTTGCGGAAACCCGTCCGCGAGCCGCGTGAGGAGCTTCTGCGCGTCGACGGTCTTCTCCTGCGCCGCGTAGTGGCCGGCCTCGATCAGGTAGGACTGCACCGCGGCGGCGGACTTCGCGTAGCGCGGGTCGTCGCGCAGGGTCTGCAGCGTCTTGAGGGCGTCGGCCTCGCGCTTGAGCAGGAAATTCGCCTCGGCCTTCACCAGCGCGACCGTGCTGCCGATGTCGTTGCGCAGCTTTTCGTCGAGCGGTGCGAGCAGCGGCGCGATCTCGTCCGCCAGCTTGATCGTCCGCTCCGGCTCGCCCGCATCCAGCGCCAGCCGCGCCTGCAGCCAGGCCATGCGCGCGCGCAGCTCCGGCGGCAGCGTCCCGGCCCTGGCCGCCGGTCCGTCGGCGACCGGTTCCGCCAGCAGGAGGTTCACGCGCGCGTAGGCCTGCTTCACGCCCGCCGCGCCCTGGAGCTGCAGCGCCCGCGCGAGGTTCCACTCGGCGCGCCAGCGGTTTTCCAGGTCGAACGCGGGGTTGCGCCCCAGCTCGTCCAGGAGGGGTTGCGCCGTCTCCAGCGCGCCCGCCTTGATCTCCGACAGCACGCGCTGAAACATCAGGTCGCCCGGCCGCACCCCCTCCGGCTTTTCGCGCAACGCCGCCGCGTACGCATCCGCGGCGCTGCGAAAATCCCCGGCGTCCCCCGCGCTGCCCGCGCGAAACCAGGCCTCGGCCTCGAGCAGGAGCAGTTCCGCCCGCGCCTGCGCGGCCCCCTGCGCCGCACCCGCCGGGGTCTCCGGCGCCAGCTCGCCGCGGGCCTTCCGGGCGTTGTCGGCCGCCGCCCGGTAGCGCCGCTGTTCCCAGGCCGAGGCCGTCAGCACGCCCAGCGCGTGCACGCGGAACGGCGAGCCCGGATACTCGTCCAGCAGCCGCCGCGCGTCCTTCTCCGCCGGGGCGTAGTCCTTCTCCGCCAGCGCCACC
>JAPLTR010000959.1 GCA_026398065.1 Verrucomicrobiota bacterium
GTGAGGGCGAGGACGGCGGCGGTGGGCCGGCCGCCCATGGCGGCGAGGTCGCTGAGGTTGCGCTTGAGGAGCTTGGCGCCGACGTCGCGCGGGGGAACAGCGTCGTTGAAGTGGCGGGGATAGATGACGGGGTCGACGGTGATGAGCTGGCGGCGGCGCGAGGCGGGCAGCACGGCGCAGTCGTCACCGATGCCGAAGGGGGCGCGGGGCGACGCGCTCCCGAGCCAGCGGCGGATGGCGGCGATGAGTTTCTCCTCCCCGAGGGCGGCGACGGAATCGGCGGCGTTGGTCGCAAAGGGGCGCATGGGTCACGTGGCGCCCGGGTCGATGAAGATGCGGGCGACGTTGCAGGCGTTGAAGAGCGCGTGGGCAACGATGGCGGTGCCGATGCGGCCGGTCCGCTCGTAGGCAAGCGAGAACACGATCCCAAGGGCGGCGAGCTGGGCGAAGCTGGGCAGGTGGTGGTGCAGAGCGGCGAAGAGGCAGGCGGGCAACAGGAGGGCGGCCCAGCGCGGGAGGCGCGTGCGGGCGTAGCGAAAGATCCCCGCGCGAAAGACCAGCTCCTCGGTGAGGGGCGCGACCACGGTGGCGAAGACGACCATGGCGGTGAGCTGCGTCGGCGAGGAGGTCTTCTTGAACAGATCCACGGCGTCCTGCGGGTCGAGCGGCAGCCCGCAGAGCGTCAGCAGGCCGCCCCACGCATAGGCGGCGCCCACCACGACCGGCAGCGAGATCAGAAACGTCACGGCCCCGTCGCGCAACGTGGTCGAGTCGGCGAATGGACGCAGCGAGGAGCCCCGGGCGAAAAAACGCTGGTAGGCCCAGACGCCGAGGACCATCCCGCCATCACTGGCGAAATTGACCACGAGCATCTTGGCGCGGTCCACGATGCCGAACGAGCCGCACATCAGGCTGGAGAGCACGGGCAGCAGCCAGCCGCCGCAGAACACGAGCCACAGGAAAATCATGAAGTCGCTGGGGAGGACTTCCCAGGCGGGCAGAGGCGAACTCCGGGTCCGCGCGGCGGCGCGGGCCGCCGGTGAAAGGACGACGCGCCACAGGAGCACCAGTCCGGCGATCACCAAGCCCACGCCGACGGCGTTGACGAAGAAGGCTTGGTTGAAGGCGGGCATGGGGGGACGGGGGCGGAGGAAGAGAGCGGGGCGCAGCGCCCGGAACACGAGCCGCGCCCCGGGATCGCCCGGCGCGGCGTCAGAGGATTTTCTTCCCGTCGTAGACGATGCGGCCGTCCACGATGGTGGTCTTCACCTTGCCGGTGAGGGTCTGGCCGGACCACGGGGAGTTGCTCGACTTGCTGAAGCCGGCCTTGGCGTCGTAGAGCCATTTTTCTTCAGGATCGAACAGGCACACGTCCGCGGCGGCGCCCTCGGCGAGCGTGCCGGCGGGCAGCTTCATGAGATCGGCGGGGCGGCGCGTCATGAGGTCGATCACGAAGGGCAGCTTGAACTTGTTCTGCCGGACGAGGATTTCGAGGGTGATGGGCAGGGAGGTCTCCATGCCGAGGATGCCGGTGGGGGCGAAGTCGAACTCCTTGTCGTTCTCGTAGTCGGTGTGGGGGGCATGGTCGGTGCTGACGCAGTCGAGCGTGCCGTCGCGGTGGCCCTCGATGAGCGCGAGGCGGTCGGCCTCGGTGCGCAGCGGCGGGTTCATCTTGAAATTCGTGTCGTAGCCGGAGAGCGACTCGTCAGTCAGGGCGATGTGGTGCGGGGTGGCCTCGGCGGAGACCTTGACGCCGCGCTCTTTGGCGCGGCGGATGATGCCGACGGAGTAGCGCGAGGAGATGTGCTGCAGGTGGATGTGCGCGCCGGTGTATTCGGAGAGGATGACGTTGCGGGCGACGATGATGTCCTCGGCGGTGTGCGGCCAGCCGCGGAGGCCGAGACGGGTGGAGACCTTGCCCTCGTTCATGACGGCGCCCTGCGTGAGCGACGCGTCCTGACAGTGGTCCATGAGCGGGAGGTCGAACATCTTCGCGTACTCGCAGGCGCGGCGCATGAGCTCGTTGGACTGGACGCACTCGCCGTCGTCGGTGATGGCGACGACACCCATGCGCTTCAGCGAGCCGATGGGCGCGAGCGCCTGGCCCTTCATGCCGACGGTGATGCAGCCGGTGGGGAGGACCTTGATGACGGCGTCGCGGCGGACGGCGTCGTTGATGAACTGGATGGTGCCCGCGGTGTCGGCGACCGGCGAGGTGTTGGGCATGCAGACGACCGTCGTGAAACCGCCGGCGGCCGCGGCGCGGGAGCCGGTGCCGATGGTCTCCTTGTGCGTCTGGCCGGGCTCGCGGAAATGGACATGGATGTCGACGAGGCCGGGGCAGGCGACGAGGCCGGCGGCGTCGATCTTCTTCGCGCGCTTCTTCGCGGGCGCGGAGAGGGAGGGGACGAACTTGCCGTCGACGACGAAGAGGTCGCCGCGGGCGTCGCGCTTGGCGGCGGGGTCAATGACGCGGGCGTTTTGGATCCAGAGAGTGGGCATGGTGCGAAATTTATTCCGTCGGCATCACGAGCTCCGGCTGGCCGCCGGCGCAGAGGTAGAGGACGGCCATGCGGACGGCGATGCCGTTGGTGACTTGTTCGAGGATCACGCTGCGGTCGCCGTCGGCGAGTTCGCTATCGATCTCGACGCCGCGATTGATGGGGCCGGGGTGCATGATGATGGCCTTCGGGTTGAGCCAGCTCGCCCGGGTCTTGTTAAGGCCGAACATGCTGGTATATTCACCGAGGGACGGGAAGTGTCCGCTGGTCTGCCGCTCGTGCTGGATGCGGAGGAGCATCACGACCTCGGCGTCGGCGAGGGCGCTGCGGAGATCGTGGGAGACGCTGACGCCGAGGTCGGTGAACCAATGCGGCACAAGGGTGGAGGGGCCGACGAGCGTGACGGCCGCGCCCATTTTTACGAGGGCATGGATGTTCGAGCGGGCGACGCGGCTGAAGAGGATGTCGCCGAGGATGACGACCTTGCGGCCCTTCAGGGAGCCGAGGTGCTCCTTCATGGTGAAGGTGTCGAGGAGACCCTGCGTCGGGTGCTCATGCGCGCCGTCGCCGGCATTGATCACCGGGATGTCGAGGATGCGGGAGAGGTACAGAGGGGAGCCGGCGGCGGCGTGGCGGATCACGATCATGTCCGCCTGGAGCGCCTGGATGTTCTGCGCGGTGTCGCGGAGGGTCTCGCCCTTGGTCGTGCTGCTGCTGGCGCCATCGAGGGAGATGACGTCGGCGCTGAGGCGCTTGGCGGCCATGTCGAAGGCCATGCGGGTGCGCGTGCTGGGCTCGAGGAAGAGATTGACGATGGTCTTGCCGCGGAGGGCGGGGACCTTTTTCACGCTGCGCGAGAGGGTGCGCTTGAACGCGACGGCGGTGGCGTGGATCTGGTCGATCTCGGCGAGGGAGAGTTCCTCGAGGGTGAGAAGATGTTTTCGCGTCCAGGGCATGTTGGAATTTTCGATTTTTAGATTTTCGATTTTCGAGTGGGCGCGGCGGCGGGCAGGGCGCGGGCGGGCTCGATGCGGATGGTGTCGCGATGGGGTGATTTGGCGTCGAGGGCGACGATCACCTTTTCATCGGCGGCGGTGGCGACGGTGAGTCCGACGTAGTCGGCGGCGACGGGCATGAGGCGGCCACCGCGGTCGACGAGCACGGCGAGCTCGACCTTGGCGGGGCGGCCGTGGTCGAAAAGCTCGTCCAGGGCGGCTTTGACGGTGCGGCCGGTGAAGAGCACGTCGTCCACCAAGACAATGGTGGCACCGTGGACGTCGGACGGGATGTGGGTGGGGGCGAACTCCTTCGGGATGGGGTGGCGGAGGATGTCGTCGCGGTGGAAAGAGATGTCGACGGTGCCGACGGACGCGGAGAGGCGGGAGCCCGAAGCCGCGAGCTGGGCGTGGAGGCGGTGGGCGAGGGCGATGCCACCGTTGGCGATGCCGAGGAGGAGGAGTTTGCCGGAGCCGGTGTGCCGTGCGGAAATGGCAGCGGCCAGCCGCGTGATGGCAGCATGGATGTCTTCGGCGCCGATAGTCTGTGATGTGGCCACGAGGCCCAATTGAGGAGGTTTGGGCGAGACGTGGGAAGGCTTTTCTGGCGTGCGGGTCCGGCGGACGGCCGGCGCGAAGGTGAACGGACTCCGGGGGTTGCGACCGGGACAAGGGATGGGCGATCGGCGCACAGGGAGAGGAGGGAGACGGGCCCCGGCCAGTGAGGTCGGGGGCGAGGAGCGGCTGGAGGCAGGAGGTCGGATCAGGTTGGATCTGGTTGGATTTACTTGTATTTGGTCGGATGCGGTCGGATTTGCCCCGAGTCCGGCGGCGAGGGACGGTCGGCCGGAGCCCGGCAGGGTGTTTGGGCGGGGCGACTCCGCCGGTAGGGTGCGGGGCGGGTGGGCACCTTGATGTGGTCGGACAAGGTCGGATCTGGTCGGATTTACTCGGATTTGGTCGGAGACGGTCGGATCGACCCGGGGTGGTCGGATCAGGGGACCTGACTGGGGCTGGGACCGGGCCGGGCCACCGAGTCCTTGGTGATGATCGAGGGCCGGTGCGGTTTCGCCAGGGGTGGGTTCGGCTGCTCCTGGTTCATGGGAAGTGGGATCGCTAGAGGGTGCGATCTCGGGCTGGCTGGGAAAGGGGCGCCGGGGCGCGCCGGGGCCGCCGGCAATGAGTGCCGGGCGAGGCAAGGGAGGGGCGCGTTTCATGTCCGCCAGTGTACTCTTTTCCGAGCGGCGTGGCGACCCGTCCATTCGCTCGGTTCACTCCATTCCGGAAAATTGCATGGCGCGTGCGAATCCGGCGTTTTTTACAGCTGGCGTTCGCCGCTTTCGTTCCAGCGAAAGGCCGCGCGCGCGAGTTCCGCGCCGTCGTCGAGCCCGAGCTTTTCCTTGATGCGGGCGCAGTAAGTCTGGACGGTTTTCAGGCTCACCGCCAGATCCTCCGAGATGGCGCGGGGTGTCTGGCCCCGGCCCAGCCGGCGAAACACCTCCAACTCCCGGTCGCTGAGCGCCTCCGTGGCCGTTGCGCCCAGGCGCTCGGGGCGGCCGATCAGGCGCGCCATGATCTCAGTCAGGACGTCCTGGTTGGCAAAGAGCCGTCCCGCCCGGACTTCGCGGATGGCTTCGACGATCTGGCCCGTGGACTCGCGTTTCATGACGTAGCCGGAGGCACCGGCGCGAAAGGCGCGTTCCAAATCCGTCATCTCCTCGTGCATCGACAGCACCACGATCGCCACGGTCGGAAGCTGGGCGCGAAGGTCTTTGATGAGGTCGATGCCCGAGCCGCGTTTGAACGACAGGTCGACGATGGCGAGGTCGGGCGGTTCGGCAACCATGGCTGCGAGTCCCGTGGCGGGGTCGCCGGCCTCGCCCACGACGCGGAGATCGGGCTGGAGTCGGATCAGGTTGCCCAGCCATTCGCGCACGAACGGATGATCGTCGACAAGGAAGATGCGGGTCGGGGGAGCGCTCATGGCGACAGTGGGGCGAGGCCGGGCAGGCGGCAGGTCAGCGTGGTACCGGCGTCGGGTTCCGAAACCAGCGAGAAGGACGCGCCGATGAGCCGGGCCCGGTGCTCCATGATCCGCAGACCCAGGCCCCGGCCGCCGGTCGGCGGCTCGGGAATCCCCTGGCCGTCGTCCACGACCGAAAGGCAGAGCGCGTCCGCGTCGCTGACGAGCAGGATCTGCACGGTGGTGGCGTTGGCATGGTGGAGCACGTTGCTCACCGCCTCCTGAGCGATGCGAAACAGCTGCGCGCAATCGGCGGCCGTGGCGGCGATCGGCGTCCCGCGAAAAACCATCCGGCCGCGCAGGCCGGCCCGGCTGACGCCGCGCGCGAGTTCCTCCAACTCCTGGGGGAGGCGCTCGGGTTCGATCTGGGCGAGCAAGAGTCCGCGCGCGAGCTTGCGGGTCTTCGCGATGCCTTCCTCGATCCAGCCGGCGATCGACCGGGCTTCGGCGGCGCCGGGCTTGTCCCCGAGGGTCTGGGCGAGCACCTGGGTCGCGAGGGCGGTGGCGACGAAATGCTGGCCGAGCTCGTCGTGCAGCTCGCGACCGAAGGCATTGCGCTCGCGGTCGCTAACATCGAGGATCTGGCGCTCCAGCCGCTGCCGCTCGGCAATCGATTCCTCGAGTTCGGTGGTGCGTTTGGCGACCTCGCCCGCGAGGTTGCGGTGGAGCGAGAGCAGCGCATGGAGGAGCCACACCGCCCAGAGCATGATGGCGAGCGTGGCCGCGGCATTCCACCAGGTGTGCAAGGGCAGCGCATGCGGCAGCACGATCAGCGAATCGCTGCCGACGCGGACGAGGGTGCACACCAGGGCCAGCATGAGGCCGGGATAGAGTCCCAGCCAGCCGGTCGCGAGGGAGACCGGAACGAGATAGAGGACGGCGAGCGAGACGTTGATCCCGCTCGCGTAGTCAAGGAGACCGATCAAAGCCACCAGCCCGGCCACGACCGACCACGCCCGG
>JAPLTR010000174.1 GCA_026398065.1 Verrucomicrobiota bacterium
CGTCTAGATCTCTCTCCTCCTCCCGTACGCCGACATACCAGCCGGAATCGTTGTCAGCGGAGGATCGCTGGCGCACGAGAAACGCATCCTCCCTTCCCGGGGCATAGCTGCGAGAGACGAGCGCCGTCTGGCGCAGAGTACATGTTACCCCAAGGACGCCACAGCGACGAAGAGACTCCGACTGTAGCGCACGCACGCTTTCCGCCGCGGAGAAATCGGTCGTAAACGAAGCCATCTTCCGAAAATCCAGCGACTCCAGCTCTGGCGGAGTATCAGCGTTTGCGACGCGGAAAATGAACCAGCCGAACTGCACGGTCTCGCCGGGCTTGTATGGAACCGTCGCGAGATGGCGCTGCACAAGTGGTTTGAGCTGCCACTCGGCTGGAAGTTGGACATTCGCGGTCATCGTCCTTTGCCAACGTTGCGCTCAGCCGCCGCCGGACGGTAGCACGGTCCGCAGTTGGGGCGATTCATTCGGCTTCTTCATTTTCATTTCTCGCCGTCAAACACTCCGTCCCCGCATTTCCAGCAACGGCCCGATGCAATTGCCTGTTCGCCGAGCTCGCCGATGAGCCGCGCCCGGCAACGGGGGCAAACCAGGCCTTTTATGCGGATGCGTAACAAACTGTAGACGAGCATTGCGGGAAAGAGCCCGAGCATCACCGGGAAGAACGCCCACGCAAAGAACCGCGCCGGTTCTGAGCCAGGGGTGGATATACTGTCGCCAATGATCACCCCGAAGAAGAGCGTGAAAAAGAACACGGCATTCCACCGCCCTTCTCTGCGATATTCCCCCACAAGCTTTTGTAGTGAATCACGTGTCATCTTCATTTGTCCTGGGTTGCGATCAACCGCGGCCGTCTAGTTAACAACCCTCCTTGCTGGGTGACGCATCATAGGGTGAAACCAAGTCTGAAAACCTCTCGCCGGCGAGGATGTTTTCAATGGGATCGAGCCGAAAAGCTGGAGCTGATTCAGCGGAGTCCCGTTAGTTGGCTCCCTTCAGAAAACCAGGTCAAAATCTAGCCCTTGTTCTATGGTGACGGTCCAAGCAGTGTTCGCGCGGACCTGCTAGCGCGACAGGACCCACGGACGCGAGAAGTTGAGCGGGGCTAAACCGCGAACATTTTCTCGCGGTGAACCGCCGCAATCGGGCATTGGCAAAGGTCTCCGCGTCCACGAGTCCTCTCACAGAGACCGCATTCCACGCCTCGCGCCACGGCCGAATCAGCTCTGTTGGCCCTCAATCGCCAGAGGTGAAACGCACTTTTCCAACTTACAGATTTGCAAAAAGTCCTAAAGCCGATTTTCGTCGCTCTGAGTTAGGCCGGACCTTTTTCTTAGGCCAGCTCCCCGCACGGCCCATCGGGCGTGCCTCGCTACTACTACATGAACCTCCGTGAACGTCTGCTCGCCCACTTGCGCGAGCCCGGCTACCAGCCAGCCAACGAATTTGAACTCTCCAGCCGCCTCGGCTTGAACAAAAAGCAGCGCGCCATGCTCGCCCATGAGGTGCGTCTCGCCCTCAAGAGCGGCCAGTACGTCCGCACCGGCAACGGCCGCATCGCCTCCCGCGGCGGCCAAGCCGAACAAAACCGCTCCGCCGACAAGCGCCCGGTCTTCACCCCGACCCGCCGCGGTCCCGGCTTCCCCGCCGAGGGTCCGTTTCTTCCGCCCCTCCCCGGGGCCCAGCCCGCTCCCGCGAAAT
>JAPLTR010000585.1 GCA_026398065.1 Verrucomicrobiota bacterium
TGCCCAGCGCGTAGTCGAAGGTGCTCAGGCTCGCGCCGCCGCGGCCGAGGGTGCGCTCCGTGCGGACGACCCCGATGAAGGTGAGGTTGTACTTCACCATCGGGATGCCCGCCTTGCCGGCGTGGCGGATCATCGTGCAGATGTCCTCGAGCGCGCGGTCGCGCTCCGGGTCCTTCGCGAGAAGAATTTCCGGCATCTCCGCCTTCGTGATCTCCCGCGAGCTCATCGGCAGCGGCACCGCGTCGAGCTTGAGGCCAAAGGACTCGACGTGCTTCCGCAGGCGCAGCAGCGCATCGACGCTCCACTCCTCGTCCACCTTCCGCCCGAGATGGCCGCTGCAGATGTTTTGGACGCCGAAGGCCGCGAGGGCCCGCAACGTCATCTCCGAGTGGTCGTGCTGGTGCCCCGCCTTCATCCGCACCGGCGGCCGCTGCGACACCGCGGCGGCGCAAGCGGAAGCGACGGCGCCGCCGGAAGCCCCGGCCAGCCCGAGCGCCGAACCGCCGAGCGCGACCTGACTCAGAAACTGCCGGCGGCGCAGGACGCTCGCACGGGAGGAGGAGGGCTCGGCGGGCATGCGCTCAGTCGAACCACTTCGTCACCATCGCCCGGGCCTTGGCGTCGCCCTGCTTGTCCTCGGCGATCATTTTACCGTCGGGCCCATAAACCTTGAAATGAGGGATCGAGTGCAGGCCGTACTGCTGGGCCACCGGGGATTTCCAGTCGATGCCGCGCACGCCGGGACGGTTGATGTCGACCGCCACCACCACGACATCGGCCCGCTTCGCGTGGAGCTTCTCCAGGCTCGGGGCGATTGCCTTGCAGGGCGGGCAATACTCGCTGGTGAAATCGAAAACCGTCGTTTTTCCGGGGATCAGGTAGTCGGCCAGGTTGACCTTTTCGCCTTGGGCGACGCGCAACGGCTTTTCGCCCTTCGCGGGAGCAGCGGCGGCCCAGCTCAGGGCCGAGACGGCGACGAGGGCCACCAACGTGAAAACAGTGCGCGGAATACGATGGATCATAAGTCCTCCAAGTTTGACGGGGTTGGGATGCTCGGGACGCCCCTTGCCTCCTCCTCTCGCGACAGCGAGTCAAACGCATAGTGCCCGCCAGGGTGTCCTAAAGTGGCCCAAAACCACGGCCTTGACAGGGTCCTCCCCGCGGGCAAAGTCCGCCCCGCACATGAACCTTAACGGCACGACGCTCGTTTCGAACCTCGCCCACGCCTCCGTGGTCGCAGTCTCCGTCGTATCCGTATCCGTCGCCGTTACACGCGCGCCGCAGGGGTTCTAAACGTCCAAAACGACTTTGCCCCTCCGGTGCCACACCGGAGGGGCTTTTTTTTGGCCTCGTCGGTGTTGCCACGGGAGCGGGCTCCTCACCGCCATGAACATCACCACCATCGGAGCCAGTCCCACCCACCGCCTGCCCGCGGAGTTTCCCGCGTGGAGCCAGCCGCCGCAGCTCGCCGCGCTGCACGATTTCCTCGTGCCCAATCCCCGGCCCGACCTCGCGGCCGAACCGCCCGCCCAGCCGCGGCCCAGAGCCCGGCGACGCTACGACGAACCCGACAGCATGTTCTGGAGCCCCGAGTCGCACGCGGGCGACGCCGCGTGAGGCCCGCCATCCTCTCCGGGGCGCCTCAGTCGTGCGCGCCGCGATATGTCTTCTCCCCGGCCGTCACCGCAAACGGCAGCCGGTTCTCCTTCGGCGGCAGCGGGCACGTCGCAAACGGCGTGAACGCGCACGGCGGGTTTTCCGCGCGGTTGAAATCGAGGATCACCGTCCCGTCCTTCGGCAGGTCGGCGTAGATGAATCGCGCCGCAGCGTAGGTTTCCTTGCCGCTCGTCGCATCCGCGATCACGAAGAACAAAGGCTCGCCCGGGCCGTCGTCGATCGCGAGCAGTTCGTAGGTCTTCCCGTCGCGCTCGAACACCGCCTTGCCCGGCACCAACCCCGGCGAAGTCTGCCCGAGGATGTTCACGATCGGGATCTGCCGCGATTTCTCGAACGCCACCCACCGCGCCGTCACGCGCCACGCAGGATCGGGCGGAAAATAGTCGATCCCCAGAAAATGCGCGCGCCGCTCCGCCGCGCTGTCCTTCACGCGCAGGGCTTTTTTCCCGCCCCGCTCGATCGCAAAAAAACTCACGGTGCCGCAGGTCACGAGCGTCGGCTTCACCTTTCCCTCGCCGGTTCGCAGGACGCCTCCGCCCATCGCCCAGCCGTCGATCTGCGCTCCGGCCTCGGCCGCCAACGCGAGCGTCACCGTGCCATCCTCCGCCAGCGTTGCCGTCCCGACGCGCGCGGGACCGGCCGCCAGCACGACGTCGTTGCCCTTCGCGCTGCCGACCGTGTTGGGGCCGGGCTTGAGAAAATGCAGGCCGATCAGCGACAGCCACCCATCGGGCTTGGTGAGCGCCGCGACGCGCTCCGCCCGCCAGGCCGCGTGCTCCTCCGCCCAGGTGCCGGCGCGAACTTCCGCCACTCCCAGGCTGGAGATGACCGCCGCCGCCAGCACTCCGCTCCAGCCTGCCCGCAGACTTGTCTGGATTCCGCTCACTCAGCTTTTGACCGGTTCGATCTTCGAGGCCGTGAAGATCTTCTTCCCGTCCTTTTCGCTCACGACCCCGGTGGCCTTGACCTTCTTGGTGTCCGTGCAGACCTCGCCGAATTTCTCGTTCACGGCGTTGGCCGCGAAAAAGTAGACCTGCTGCTTGCCGTCGGTTTTCACGATCAGCGCATTCTGGCAGGACTCCG